>JAYTXB010001165.1:0-1453 GCA_043743205.1 Schlesneria sp. | reverse complement strand
CAAAATTCGGAGTGGCCCCGATGCCGAGCGTGAGACTGCAGTCGAGATCGCGCGACTGGCTGAGCAAGCAGGAGTGGCGGCGGTCGATGTTCATGCGCGTAGCGTCGCGCAGAGTTACGTCGGTGGTCCCGATTGGTCGGTCGTCGCGCGCGTCAAACAGGCGGTGAAAATTCCGGTCTTGGGCAGCGGTGGCGTGCGCGAAGCGGTCGATGCAATCCGCTTTCTCAAAGAGACCGGGGCCGACGGAGTGGCCATCGGACGAGGTTGCCTTGGCAACCCGTGGATTTTTCAGCAAGCGCGAGCACTTGTCCTCGGAGGAGCCACGATCGCGCCTCCGAACGTCGGCGAGCGTGCTCGCGTGTTGCTGCAACTCGTCGAAGGTGAGTTCGACTTTTACGGAAGCCATCT
Organism: Schlesneria sp.; assembly: GCA_043743205.1. GTDB lineage: Bacteria > Planctomycetota > Planctomycetia > Planctomycetales > Planctomycetaceae > Schlesneria. The sequence continues at coordinate 1,045 of JAYTXB010001165.1, read as the reverse complement.
CGCCGCCAAGCGACTCCCCCGCGTCGCCTGCTACTTCGCGAAGTTCCTCCCCGACTTCGCCTCGTTCCGTGACGAGGTCCAAGGGGTGAAGAACGTTTCGGAATTCAAGCGATTGGTCCGCACCCACTTCGTCGGATAACGCTCGTCGCCGCGATTATGCGCCGAGACAGCACGACGAATTCCGTGAGCCGGTTGTGGATGTGCTGGACCTCAAAATCAAAGTCGAAACAACTTCCCGAACTCAAACGACTCGTCTCACCACGTGCCCAAACGAACATTCCTGTTCAGGAAGCAGTTGAGGTCCGGTTCCGAACGGCTTGAGATCAGCACTGGGCCGACTTCAACTTGTGAGGCAAATGCCGCTCGACCTCATCTGATGCCTTGCGCCGGCCCAACTGAGACGGATCGCAAGAAATATCTGCGCGGCAACACCAGCCAAGACTTCCGAAGTCTCAAAGACTTCGGAAGTCTGCCGAGCGCGGTTTTCATTTGGGATCCGTATGAGACATTTGCATCGTTTATACCGCTCGCGGCCTAGCGTGAGACGTTTAGGATTGGCGCAGAAATAACTGTCGGACGTAGCCGAACTCGCGAGAGTTCGGACTGAAGTCTTGCGACTTCAGCTACGCCAGTTATTTCTGCGCCAATCCTTAGCCGCAACGCCAACGGCGTGCGTGCGATCATTGGTCATGGTTCGCTCGCCCCCACGTCGTTGGCGTGGGAGTGAAACGTGGAAAGGCATCTTTTCCGGCCGTGCGAAGCTTAAATCTGTCGCCTGTGTTGAAACGTTCAATCGCGACGCCTATGATTTGGACGTTTTGAACGTTTTTTAGTTTCAGCCGAAGTGGCAGACTCAGCTAGGTACGTGCAATGGTCAGTCAGGCAATTGGTCGTCATGAGACTTGTCCCACAGAGGAACGCCAGGCGTTGCGACGATTGGCGAATTCTCTGTTGCAGCATGAGGTGCGGTTCATCGACAGCGATGAGTTTCGCACGATCGCATCCGACGACATCCGACTGGAGGCGATGACAAGCGAGAGCCGTC
>JAYTXB010001164.1:0-2277 GCA_043743205.1 Schlesneria sp. | reverse complement strand
CTGGTACGCCGATCCTGACCGGCAAATGCCGCCGGTTTTCGACGCTCAGAAAGCCAAATTGACACTCAAGTTTGAGCCGTCATATAGTCCCGCCCCATTTCCTTCCGAGGTTCCTGCGGTGCGGCATCTGTGGTGCGCGCTCATCGGGGCCTCGGGTTCGGCAGACTTCGGACCCGTCTTCAAGCGACCAGCCTGAGCAGATTTGCGACGAATCGCCTTCTGCAAAGTTGTCTCGTGCGAAGCAACCATTCACTCGGGAGCGCCCGTGTCGGGCAACCAACACCCGTTGCGAATCGGCTGGCTCATGCCTCTCTGCGTCGCAGTGATTGCGACCGTGGTGGCAGCGGCACGCCCGTTTCTCGCGGGGTTGGCGGACGAATCGCCGTCCGCTTCCAGTAGCCCGATTCAAATCTCTGCCGACTGGTGTCAAGAGTGGCGTGAGGGCGAAACGACGATCGCGCTGTTCCGTGGCTCGTGTCGGCTGGTCCAAGGTGAGCGTTCTTTCGCGGCGAACAACATGGTCGTGTCGGTTCGCAGCACGCCATCAACCGAGGCGACCAGTGACGACTCTCGACAACGACTCGCCGTCTACTTCGAAGATGCGGTCGAAGTTCAAGACGAGACCGGTTCGCGCACCGAGCAGTCGCTGTGGGTGGACCTCGAATCGGACGCGGGCCTGACTCTGTCCGTGCGTGGCCGCGTGGCCGAACGACCGGGAACGGAAGACCCGCTCTATCGTCGCGCTCTGCACCGGCAGACGGGTTCCGAGCGTGGGAGTCTCCAGCAAACGCAGCTCACGGTGCCTGCTTTGGCTGGCCGTGATCCGCTCGGACAGGCCGTTTCACTGCAACCGCTAGGATCGTCTCAGCCACCGGGAAGTCTGCGCCGCGTCAGAATCTCGCGACGCAATTTGGGAGTGCCGTTTGATCTCCAGAGCATCAAGTCCACCGACACGCAGCCACCGGAACAAGTGACGACAATTAATGGCGGCGTCAATGTGTTGATCGATGGATTAGTCGTGGGTGGCGACGAAGGTTTCGGCGCGATCGACATCAGTGCCGATCGCGTTGTCTTCTGGACCGAGGCGACGGATCGTGAGTTCCAACCGGAGCTGCTCCAGCGCCCCGAGGCGTCACTCCAGATTTACCTCGAAGGGAACATTGTCATCCGCCAACAGTCGCGGTTCGCGCAGTTCGGCGACCGTGAGGTGAGTAACGTCGTCAGAGCTTCGCGCGCGTTCTACGATGGACGTGACAACCGGGCACTCATTCTCGATGCCGAGCTTCAAACGTATGTCACCGAACTGGATGCCAGTGTGCGCGTGCGGGCCGAGCGATTGCGACAGAACTCGTTGCAGTCCTATCACGCTCAGAATGCGTGGTTCACAACGAGTCAGTACGGCAAGCCGGGCTATCGCATTCAAGCGAGCGACATCTTCGTGGAGGCTCGTCCCGGGGGATGGCTGCCAGCGACGTTCGATCCTCAGTCCAACCAGCCCATCAATCGCGACCACTACTGGGTGACGACGCTCAACCCTCAGTTCATCGTGGGCGATGTGCCGATCCTCTCGTTGCCGAACTCCAGCGCACCAATTGAAGATCCCGGCATCCCGCTCACGGGAGTCGGCTTTGGACAGAACCGCGTCTTCGGCACGCAACTGCGGACTCAGTGGGACGCCATCCAAATCCTCGGTCTGCAACGGCCGAGTGATGTCGATACCAAATGGGAATTCTTGCTCGACTATCTCAGTGCGCGCGGACCGGGTGTCGGGACGGAAGGGAGCTATGCGGGCGTCGATCCGAATGGCAATCGCTATCAGGGCGGTGGCCTCGGCTATTACCTCCATGATGGCGGGCTGGACAATCTCGGGTTGGACCGTCGCAAGTTGACTCCTAACGACGCCAATCGCGGGATCATTCAAGGTCAACACCGACACGTCTTCTCTCAGAACGCGATGACGTTTGATGTGGAACTCGGCTACGCTAGCGACCGCAACTTCCGCGAGCAGTATCGCGAGAACGAGTTCGACACCGGCAAGGACCTCGAAACGCTCGGCTACCTGCGGAAGAATTTTAGCGAAAACTCACTGGGTTCATTGTTGGTGCGTCCAACAGTCAACTCGTTCGAGAACAACACCGCGTGGCTACCGCGCGGCGACTTGTACTTCCTCGGCGAACCACTCGCGGGAGGCTTGCTCAATTGGAGTTCTCACACGTCGGCAGCGTATGCGTCGTTGCATCAGGGAGACACGCCCGCCAATCCGCTCGACATCTATAG
>JAYTXB010001163.1:0-10291 GCA_043743205.1 Schlesneria sp. | reverse complement strand
TCGGCACGGTCTCCGATCAGCAACTCCACGATCGGCCAACGTGCCGCACGGAGCGTGGCCAACACGGCATGTCGCCCCCAAATCCAACAGCGATTGTGGTTGGTCAACACATCGCGGCGAACGCTCCGTCGGCGAGAAGAATCAACCATGTCGTGGCAACTTGTTCGCGAGTGGAAGGAGGGTGAGCCGGGTGCCGTGAGACCAATGGCACTTGTTTTAGAGCAACCGAACACATCAGCCGGAACGCGCTAGCGTTCGGTTCTCGTAATTCTCAGCAAACCGGACGCTAGCGCGTTCCGGCTGATTTCTAAAACAAGTGCCATTGGCCGTGAGGCCCCGGACTTTTCGGCAACGCATCCGGGGCCTCACGGCATCCGGCTCACTTGTTGGCGGTCTGCTGGACGAGTTTCGCCACGAGTGGGTCGATCTGCTTCTCGTAGGAAATCCCTTCTTGACCGCCTCCGACCGGAGTTCGGTTGTCGAAGCGCTTCGCAACTTTGCCATGGCGATCGAACACGTAGACGGCCGGGATCGAATCGAGGTCCAACTGCTGAAACAAGTCGTCGGCAGGGACGGTCGAAATCAGGTTGACGATGGTCTCGGCCTGCAACTCCGTCAGCGCTTTGAGGACTCGCTCGCGGTAGTAATCGAGCGGCTTGTTCTTCGCTCCGATGTAGTCGCAGTCGAAGGAGACGCAGACGACATCGTTCGGGTGCCGCTGCTGTAACGCGACCAAGTGCGGGAACTCTTGCAGGCACGGCTCACACGATGTGGACCAGACATCGACCACGACAACCTTCCCTTTGTGTTCGGCCACGACCGCTTGAGCTTGTTCCCAGTTCATGGCGCGCAGGTCGATCGACTTGGCGGGATTCGTTGCTGCGTTGGACGAGGCCGATGTCGGGGCAATGGCCTCCGTCGTCGCGGTGGCTACCGGTTCATTGGGGATCGATGCCGGTGCGGCGGGGCGCACAGGACGCGGAGGCGGCTCACAGCCGATGAACACAGTCAGCATTACTGCGACAGGCCACGCGCGGCTTTGACGAAGGCGATGTTCAACGGAGTTCGGTTCAAATTGATTCGGTTCAATTGGCGGGTTCATGGTGGACTCGTGATGCAGTTCGTGTTGATGCGAGTGAGAAATTCTGTAGACGGGCAGGAATGCCTCATTGGTGCCCGCGTAAGGTACAAAACACGGCCTAAGGCGACCGTCAGGGACGGGGATTGTTCCGGCCACGTCGTCCGCTCGCAAGGCTCGGGTCTGAAGTAACGTTGAGCAAGCGGGCATTGGTTGCGGCGTTGCGAACACTGCGGCAGACTGTCGCCCCGAGTGACACTCACTGCGTTCCGCTTCTGTTCAATTGAGGACTTCCCGATGGCGAATTGCCCGGCTTCTGTCAGACTTTATTGGCCGTTGTTCCTACTGGTGGTCGCCTGTTGGGGGACGAACTCTCACAGAGTGAATGCCGCAGAATCGCCACTGTCTCTGCGTGCAGGGGCCGTCGCGCAGGACATCACGCCTCCGGAGTTCCCAATCTCGGTGAACGGCAACATGGCGGACAGTTTGGCTCAGGCGGCTCACGACCCGTTGCATGCACGCTGCCTCGTGCTCTCCAATGCGGAGACCACGCTGGCGATCGTCGTCTGCGACAGTTGTATGTTGCCGCGCGAACTGCTGGACGAAGCGAAGCGACTCGCCAATGAGCAGACCGGGATTCCGACCTCACACATTTTGATTTCGGCCACGCATTCCCACTCCTGCCCCACATCGACCGGTGTGTTTCAGAGCGATCCCGACGCGAAGTACGTGACGTTTCTGCCAGTTCAAATTGCGAAGGGGATCGCACAGGCGCATCGACAACTCGAACCGGCGCGCATCGGTTGGGGGGCCATCGACGAGCCGTCTCAGATTTTCAATCGACGCTGGCTTCTCAAAGCGGGTGAAGTGAGCGAAGACCCATTCGGTGGGCGTACGGATCGAGCCAAGATGAACCCCGGCTACAGCAATCCTCAAGTGGACAAACAAGCAGGCGCGATTGATCCGCAGGTCTCACTGCTCTCAGTTCAGGCTCGCGATGGCCGGCCGATCGCGCTGTTGGCGAACTACTCGCTGCACTACGTGGGTGGCGTGAGCAGCGGCCAGTTGTCGGCCGATTACTTCGGTGAGTTCTGCATTCGCATCGGCCGACACGTCGCTTCGTCAGCCACGAAGACGGGCCATGAACGGAGTCAGCCACCGTTCGTTGCCATCCTGTCGAATGGGACCAGTGCCGACGTAAACAACGTCGATTTCAGCCTCAAGACCGGGCCGAAGCGTGAGCCATTCGAGCAGATGGGGATCGTCGCCGAAGTGGTCGCTCAAGCTGCGGCTAAAGCGTACAAGCAGATCCAGTATCACGACGCATTGCCGTTGAAGGTCCGTGAGGCCGAAGTGGAACTTGGCGTGCGCCGCCCCTCAGCAGAGGAAGTCGCTGCGGCTGAACAGCGTCTCGGGGAAGTCACCGAACGACCTCTGCGAGGTCTGCCGTTGGTTTACTCACGTGAGACAGTGCTGCTGGCGAAGTACCCCGCGACCGTGAAAGCCAAACTGCAAGCTTTTCGCATCGGACAACTCGGCATCGTGTCGAGTCCCTGTGAGACGTTCACCGAAACGGGACTGGCCTTGAAGAAGAGCAGCCCGCTCGCCGCGACCTTCTCGATCGAGCTGGCCAACGGTTACAACGGCTATCTGCCGACGCCCGAGCAACATCAACTCGGTGGGTATGAAACATGGCGCGCACGGTCGAGTTACTTGGCACCCGACGCGGAGCCGAAGATTCGTTCGACGCTGCTCGCACTTTTGAGGGCGGTCGCAGAGTGAATCGTAATGCGGTTTTGTCGCCAGCAGGGAGGTGACAAATGCTGCCGACGACGAGTCTCACTGTGGATAGCAAAGCGAGATGGAGGCGGCGATGAAGAACGTGCTGGCGTTGATTTTGGCAGGTGGCAAGGGGACTCGACTCGAACCACTCACGCGCGACCGGGCCAAGCCCGCCGTCCCGTTTGGTGGCGCGTATCGAATCATCGACTTTGCGCTCTCGAACTGCATCAACAGCGGCCTGCGAAAGGTGCTGGTCATGACGCAGTACAAGGCCGTCAGTCTCGACCGACATCTCAATCTCGGCTGGCGATTTCTTTGCCGTGAGCTCGATGAGTTCATCGACATCCTGCCGCCTCAACAGCGACTGCACGAAGACTGGTACAAGGGGACCGCCGATGCGGTCTATCAGAACATCTACTCCATCGAGCAATGTCGCTCGGAATACCTGCTGATCCTGGCGGGCGATCACATCTACAAAATGGACTACTCCGAGTTAGTCCGCGATCACATCGAATCGGGAGCGGTGCTCACGATTGGTTGCATTCCCTGCTCGCTCGAAGAAGGGACCGAATTCGGCGTGATGAGAGTGGACGCGAACCACCGCATCGTTGAGTTTCAAGAGAAGCCAGAGCATCCCCAGCCGATGCCCGACGATCCCACGAAATGCCTCGCCTCGATGGGCATCTACGTCTTCAACACGAACTTTCTGTTCGACCGGTTGATCACCGATGCGTCTGATCCAAAGAGTTCGCACGATTTCGGCAAGAACATCATCCCGTCACTGATCGATTCCCACCTCGTGCGGGCGTTTCCGTTTCGAGACAAGAACACCGGAGACAGTCACTATTGGCGCGATGTCGGCACGCTCGACGCGATCTATGAAGCGAACATGGACCTCATCGCCGTCGATCCCGAATTGAATCTCTATGACAGTGAATGGCCACTGCGCAGCCATCAACCGAATTGTCCGCCTCCCAAATTTGTGTTCGCTCAAACGAACGGACCAAACCCGCGCGTGGGGCATGCGCTCGACAGTCTGATCTGTGGCGGAAGCATTGTGTCGGGCGGGACCGTGCAGCGTTCGATTGTCGGCTACAACGTGCGGGTCAACAGTTGGGCGAGCGTCGAAGACTCGATCCTGTTCGACGGAGTCGTCATCGGCCGGAATGCTCGCGTCCGTAAGGCCATTATCGACAAGCAAGTCCGCATCCCTGAAGGAGCGAGTATTGGCTTCGACCCCGACGAAGATCGCGCTCGCGGCTACACCGTCACCGAGTCGGGGATCGTCGTGATCGGCAAGAGCGACGGTTGACGCTCAGTGACGTTCTCAAGCAAAACGAATTCAACCCGCACGAAGTCGCGCGGGTTGAACCCTTTTGATTCTGACTGCTCACCAGCATCACGTCAGTGACGCGATCACTTCATGAAGAAGTCGGTCGGGCCGCGGAACGTGTAGTACGGGTACTGCACCATCGCATTGGGGGCAGGACTCGTCGGGTAGACCATGTTCTGGGGCCAGTCATGGCGGTAGGTCTGATAGTGAGTCGGAAAGCCGTTGGGACCGTGACCGAGTACACCGCGCATGTCATGCCGACCGTGTCCGCATTGCGGGCATCCATCAGCGGGACAGCTTTGTCCGTGCTGGCAGTAATCGCATCCGTTCTGACCCGTCACGTAGGTCCGATCGTGTTCGGTGTAGTAGCCGTCCTGCCCGGCATAGTATCCACCGTCGTAGCCGAAGTTTTGATCTCGGAAGCCCGTGTGAGCTTGGAAATCGTGCTTCGTATGTTCGGCAATCGGTCCGTGAGCAAACTGCCCATAGCCGGGTGCCGCGCCAATGATCGGTCCTTGCTGCGGCTGACCATCCCAACCCACGTTGCCTGCTGCAGCAGCCGACATTGACGCCGATGGCGACTGGCCGCGAATCGTTGGCCGGGATTGTGAGCATCCGATTGAGGCCGCTAAGGCTACAACCACCATCAATCCCCAACTCGATCTGATCTGCATGTGACGTTCCCCGGAAGGCGGCTCGCTCGACGGTCGCTCTGACCGATCCTGTTCATTCTCCTCTATCGGCGTTTTGACCGTCAGAACACGAACATTCCCTAGAGGAGTCAGAATCATTGCGAGACGACTCGTTGTCGGTTCTTGCAGAAATTGCCCAACCGGATTAAGTTACCGCCCGCTTGAAGGTCTGGGACGACATCCGTTCCAACGTATCAAGTCGCTGTCCGGCCGCTAGTTGCGACTACTGCCGTTCAGGAAGATATTCCTCTTTCGGGGGTTCCTGTTCCCTGCGTCTGAGGATCGTTCCCGCGAACGAAATGATTTCGGCTGGTCGTATCGAGTTCGAGAGTCCACTGGAAAGTGCCTCATCGGCGCAAGGGAGTGTGAGCCGTGTTCGTTGCCGCCTCGTCGCGATGTTTTGAAGACAAGAGTTTGCCGGAAGCGTGTCAGTTGCTGGCGGATGTGGGGTTCGACAAGGTCGAACTCTGGATGGACGAAAAATCGGATCACCTCAAGCCGTCCGTTGTCGCGGCGGCTCCGGATCGGTTCTACATCCAGTATCGCGAGATGACTCGCATGACTCCCGTTGGTCTGTGTCTCGAAAACGATCCGACGATGGAAGTGTTCGAGGGGCTGTGCCGCCTCGCCAAAATGCTGAAGGTGACACAGATCACGCTGCCAGCCGCGCCGATTGGAACGCCGTTCAATGAGGAGATCGATCGTCTCCGCAGTCGGCTCGCTGCCGCCAACTCATCAGGCATCCGGCTGTCTCTCAAGACAAAAACGGGCTTTTTGACGGAGGATCCACAGACTGCTGTCGAACTCTGCCAGTCCGTCCCCGGCTTGGGAGTGACCTACGACCCCAGCTATTTCATTTGCAGCCGGTTCGCCAACCAGTCGCACGATCAAATCTTTCAGTACGTCTATCACACGCACCTGCGAGACACGTTGCCGTCGGAGCTACAGGTTGCCGTGGGTCTCGGTGAGATCGACTACAGCCGCATCATTGGCCAGTTGCGTCGCTACAACTATGCGCGAGCACTCTCGGTCGAGATTCTGCCAGCATTGCTGAACGGCAATGACCGAGCACTCGAACTTCGCAAGATCCGAATGCTCCTCGAAACGCTGCTGTGAAGTCGCGTTGTAGGATGGGCACTCTTGCCCGTCCGGCGAAGACAGAAATCCGGACGGGCAAGAGTGCCCATCCTACAGATTTATTTTCTCTCGCCTCTTCCCTCGGATCAGTGCCGCGTCCGACTACCGCTGCGGGAGTTCGCTTGCTCCGAAGCGAGCGGACGGCGCGAGATTTCTTGCCAGTGTCGGATGTCGATCTCATAGGGACCGTTCGGGCGATCAAACCCACCGAACTCTGAGATGTACTTCTCCAGTCGGCCAACTTTCTGAGTCGTCGTCAACTCACCGGGATGTTCAGTTCCCGGTGCTCGTCCCCAAACAATCTGCGATCCGCCGCTCGCTTGAAGTTTGAGCGTGATCTTTGACGGATCGCTTTTCATGTCCGTCCGATTCGGCGCAACGATCGACTCCATGCGCAACTTGCTCCACGTCGGAGCCAACAACTGGGCGAGTCTCGCTGCCGCTTGCAATGACGGATCTTTCCAGGTGACTCCCGGATGGAGCGACGCGGGTGGAACCGGCCCTTGAATCATCGGAAACCGCTTCAGGTCTGCGGTAGTGAAGTCGCCCGGTGGCAACACGACACCTGCCGCATCAATCGGGAAGCGTCCCCCTTTGACCTGCACCATGCCGACCGGTTGACGGTATTCCAGTTCCACCGTGATGTTGGCGGGATACGTCTTGCGCACGGAGACCACGCGCGCAATCCAAGGATGTTGCGAGAATGCGCTGGCCAACTTCGCGGCCAACTTTTCGTCGAGCATCGACAGTTCACGTGGGAGCTTGCCAAGTTCCCGAACTTGTTCGAGTAGGTTCTCGGGGACGGGACGTTCCGGCGCGGGGACGAGCTGAATTTGCTTGGTCGCGAGCCGGTACTCGGGCCTCGACGCGAGTTTCGGCAGGCGCTGAACGATATACGGAGCCAGCGCAATCACCCCCACGATCACGGCCAGCTTCGCCAATCGGAGTGGACGAAACACAGTTCCGACCCACGTTGGCGTGTTGGTATCGGTAGCGATTGCGGCTTGAGCGACTTTGGCAGCAGACGGCGTGATCGACATGAAGCGCACGATTCCGAGAAGAACAGTCCGTCGATCCTCGATCGCCACGAAACGACGCGGGCGCAGTGGATCGCTCGTCCATCATCGGAACGGCGACATCCGGCAATGAATGCCGATTCGCGATTGAGTCAATGCCGATCAACGCTCTGTCGAACGAACGGCCTCGGCAAAATGTGAGGGTGCGGCAACCGCTCACGCAGGCACGAGCGGATCGCTCTTTCGCACAACTCGCCAAAATCGATACCCATTCGAGCCGCCGCCTTGGGAACGAGACTGTGGCTCGTGAATCCTGGCACCGTGTTCACTTCGAGAACCCACGGCTGATGGGCGTGGTCGAGCCGCAAGTCCACGCGCATCAAGCCTGATGTCCCCAACGCTTGGCAGGCATCCCGAGCGGCGGCTTCGATCGAGGAAGCGACGCTGGCATGGATCGGAGAATCGAACAGGTAGCGTGTGTCATCGTCTTCATACTTAGCGTGCCAGTTGAAGAACTCACGCTTGGTCTCAATCTGGATCAGCGGCAGCACCAACTCGTCTAGCAGGCCGACTGTCCATTCGGTTCCCATGATGGCGCGTTCGACGACGGCGAAGCTGTCATATTCGAAGCACAGCTTCAACGCCGCTGCAACCTCAGAAGCCGAGTGAACGATGCTGATCCCCAAGCTCGATCCCTGACTATCGGGCTTCACCACGAGTGGATAGCCGATCTCTTCAGTCACGCGTCGAATGCGATCTACGTCATCGGTGTAATGTAATAGCGCATAGGCGGGAGTGGGGACGCCAGAGCGGAGAAAGCACTCCTTGGCCGCCGACTTGCTGAACGCCAATCGTGACGCGGTTGCACGACTCCCCGTAAACGGAATGCCCGCCTCATCCAGCAGTTGTTGAATCTGCCCGTCTTCCCCAAACAGACCGTGCAGAGCGAGGAACGCAACATCAAACTGCCGCCAGTCCACACCCACAAGATCGACGACGGACGGATCGAGGTGGAGTGCCAAATGCCCGCGTGCGGTGAGCGCGGCATGAACCGCCGCACCACTTTGCAAGCTGATCGTCCGTTCTTCGGAGTCGCCTCCGGCCAGCACCGCCACCCGCCAACTCGTTTGTTCCAGCATTGTCATCGCATCCTTGCAGTAACCCGAAGTGTGAGCGAGGAAGGCTCCCCATCAGGAAAGAATCCCGTCATTCGCCGATAACTTTGGGACGCTCGTGCCGCATCTTTTCGAGCAAACGTTCAACGGCCGTGTGACCCGCCGCTGTTTGTCGCACCACTAGTGAGGATGTCGAATTGAATGGTCGAATCGTCGCCGAGCCACCTTTACGATCCCAAGTCTCCCGCTGCACACTCGTCTTGATCCGTTGAATCACCGGAGCGAAGTCCGGCTTACCATCACCCACTCCCACGACAGGCCCAACGAGATCGGCCACTTCGTAGGTCTTGACGGAATATTCATCGGGATCGGGAAGCAGTTTCTCTGCGACAGCGATCAGGACCACTTCGTGCTTCACGGCATAGCCGAGCTTGAGTGGCTGTACGATGCGATCCAGAACCTCCGTCACCGGTTCGTCATCGACCGTGAAGTCGATCAGCGCGTCGAGCAACCCTTTAACAGACTTCGCACTTTCGGGATCAATCGCAATGTTGACTCCCGCCTGTTGAGCGACTTCACGCAACACGTCCTTGCGAGACTGCTGTACGAATTGCAGGGTGAGCTTCTGGTTGAGTCGCTTCTCGACCGACTCTGATTCGGCGTCCTCCAGTTTCGTTACCGGAGCCAACTCACGCGGACTGCCGTTGCCGTTCTTTCCATCCAGCAAATTGACGGTGAAGTCGAATCGACGACCGTCCGGATGATCGACCGACAACCCCGCGTTCCCGCCGGTCGTCTTGAGTTGCGGAGTCCCGAGCACCGTCTCACGCCCCTGTTCGTCCACTTCGATCAGCTTGACCTGGACGAGGTAGTGCTTGTGTTTGGCGGCGGCCTTGAGCGGCGGTCCATCCAATGCAGGAACCTCGGCACCAGCCAGCGCAACCCACAGCGAACAGCCGTAGCAAATCGAAGTCATCGACATCTCATCTCCTCCTTGAGTTGAGACGAAACCACCTGCAGCGGTCCCGTAGTGAGAGTCCAATTCCGACAATGGCGGGCAGTTTTTTTGACTTGCCACAAATACATCAAAAACAGGGCACTTCTTGCGTCGAGCAAGCCCCTTGAATTGCGTCGCCATGACTCGGTGGGCTTCCATCAAACCGGAGCATCCCGCCACCCAGTCACGTCTCGCGGTCTGTTACCAGATTTTGACTTCTGGCTCCAGAGGGACACCAAACTGCTCGGCCACCTTGGAACGAACGAGGTGCATCAGACGCAGCACGTCGTCGGACGAAGCCCCTTCGTGCGTGACGATGAAATTGGCATGGCGGTCGTTGATCTCCGCGCCACCGATGCGCGCTCCCTTGAGTCCCGCCTGTTCGATCAGTTGTCCTGCACGCTGGCCGCGCGGATTCTTGAAGACGCAGCCTGCCGTTTGAGAACTCAGAGGCTGAGACGCCTTCTTCGCGATCCAGAACTTTTTCAGTCGTTGCGAGATTTGATCGGGATCATCCGGTTGCAATTCGAACTCAGCCTCCAACACGAGCAACTCATCGAGATTGCTTTGGCGATAGTCGAACTGAAGTTCATCATCGGTGCGGACGAGTGTCTCGCCACTGGCTGCCAGCACGGTGACACGCCGCACGAACTGAGCGATCTCGCCGTGACGGCCGCCCGCGTTGCCATGCAACGCACCACCGATCGTTCCCGGAATTCCAGCGAGGTTCTCGAACCCGGCCAACCCCGCTCGAACCGTCTCGCTGATGACGTGCGAGAGCAATGCGCCCCCGCCCGCAGAAACACGGTTGCCGGTGATTTGTACCTGCGCGAACGCAGGATTCGTCAGCCGCAACACGGCCCCGCCAACACCTTCATCACGCACGATGACATTCGAGCCCCCGCCCAACACGCGAACCGGAATGCCCGCCAAATTGCAGGCCCGTACGACGCGTGCCAACTCCTCGGCATCGCGCGGCTCAATCAGAAACTGGGCCGGGCCACCGACCTTCAACCACGTGTAAGGAGCGAGCGGTTCATCGCGTTTCAGAATCTCAGAAAACTGGTCGAGTAAGCTCATGGGGAATCCGTTCAATGTCGCCTGCGCCCATCAAAATCAACACGTCTCCGGGGCGGGCGGC
>JAYTXB010001162.1:0-6443 GCA_043743205.1 Schlesneria sp. | reverse complement strand
GTTGAAAAACTGTAGGATGGCCTCCTAGGCCGTCGTTTTTCTGCGGGAAATCGGACGGGCAAGGTGCCCATCCTACGTTTTTCAACGGGCTGTTAGGTGAGCCGGGTGCCGTGAGGCTCTGGACTTCTAGGCGAAGAACCCTTAGCTGCAATGCCATCGGCGTACTGAGGTTTATCCACATTCGCTCCCACGCCGATGGCGTTGGGGCTAAACGTGGAAATGTCTCTTTCATGACCGCGTCAGGTTTATTGTGCCTTCTTCTTCGGCCCGTGAACGATCGCGGCGCGCAACGTGGCGAGGGCAATCATCAGGGGACCGAAGAAGCCGGGGGTCAGGTACAGCCACCAGATCACGCCGAGCAACAGCCATGAAACGGTGACACGCGTACTCAACCATTCACCCCATTCGAGTCGGATGAGATACCTCAAGGACGGAATCGCGATCAGACTCAGCAGCAACCCAAGCAGCAAAGCGAGCCAGCGGCGATCAATGAGCCAGAAGCCGACGCGTGGTGACTCTCTCGTCGCCACGGTGCGCAGTGCGTGGGGATGATCGACAAACTGTTCTTCGAGAGGTCGCAGCGGCCGTTCCACAAGTGGCAACTTGTCAGCGGCAGCCGGTCGCTCCAGATCGTTAATCGCATCGACGATGCCTCGCCAGCGTTCGAGTCGCGTCGAGAGTCCCGTTGAGGAACGAGCAGCGCGTGCTGGCAGTCGCGTCGCGACTCGCACTTGAAGTTCGTCAATCAGACTGCGATTCGCCGCCGCCGCACGAGGATCGTTCACGAGTGACGCTTGGCGATCGAGCAGCACGTCCAAGCGATCGAAGGCCGCATCCATCCAGTCCGACTGCGGTTGGTCTAGCAACCCTACGACCCAACCGTTGCGATGCGGCAGGACCGTAACTAGGGAGCGGTTCACTTTCACGTGCGTCGGCCACGGCAGTGTCGCCCGTTCGCTTTGCGCACTGCGTGGCGGTTGAGGCGCAGGCGGAGACTGAGCTTGCTCCCAAACCAGCACGAGAATTGACTCGCGTCCGCCGCCCACGAGCGGCACGCGGAGCGGCCCCGGACTCGCCAACGGGAGCGCGAGCGGCCGATCATCAAGCAACAACGCGACGAGGTTTAGGCCAGCCGGCAGATCAAACTCAATCGCCTCACGTGTCTGCGACAGGAATGCGCGAGTCACACCGCGACGGCCTCCATCGGGAGTCAACCACAACGAATGATCGAGCAGTCGCACGAGTGGTTCATCGACTTGGGCCGTCGTCGCTTGCCGTCTCAGACGAACCGGGGCCGCTTCGAGGCGATACATCGCAGCCGTGGTGTCAGGCATTCGTTCGGAGAGGAATTCATCGGCCCAGCCGGGCGATTCGTCCGGTTTCAGTTCCGTTCCGACGAGGGGCGTCCAGACATCGGCCGGAGATGCGACGAGGCACATCTCGTGCGAGGTCGCTTGCAGCGGAGCGGGCCATGGGAGTTCCCAGTCGCCACGTGTCGGCTCTTCGACCACGATGTCAAACGACACGGTCACTTCAGTCACTTTCGTCGGATCGAGCGGCAACGCGAGGTCCAGCCGACGCCAACCATCGACCGGATCGAGCCACGTCGCCTCAGCCTGTTCGACCCGCACACGAGCCGGATCGACGGCGTTCGCGGGGAAGCGAATTCCCAGTCGGCGTGGCGATTCTCCGAGCGGCGTCAGCCAGATTTGGCCCGTCATTTTCCAACCGCGCGTGTCGGACTTGGTCAGTACGGCCACGGTTCGCGCGGTGCATTGGGCATGACGCGACGACGCACTGATCGAAGCCTTCGGGTCGGGATCGGCAATCTGATAGCGTGCCACCAGCACCGGCGCGTCTGCATCGAGTTGGTCAACCGCCTCCTCAAACGCGGGAACCCCGCGCGGCAGGATCAGATCGACATCGACATCCGATTCGCGAAACAGCTCCCACCGCGAATCGACCAATTCCGCTTCTTCGCAACGGATGACCGGCAGCGGCACCACCTTACCCTGTCGCAGCGTCATACCCGCCTTGAGGATCAACTGCTGCACTCCCGTGGTTTGATCGCCCAGAAAGACGACGACGCGTGTCGGCGAGGCCCCCTGTTTCGTCTCCGACCAACGAATGAGTCGCTCGGCACCGTTCTCGCGAATTGAGATCGACTCAATTTGCAGACGGCGATCAACGAACAGCACCTGCTGATAGACCGGAGCTTGCGTCGATTCCAACAGCGCATCGAGCGTCCATTCGAGCCGTCGCTTGTCGATGCGACCGGTCTGCGTCCAACGGAGCGCCCGGCGCCGTGCGAGCTGCGGAGAGATCGCGAACTGCGGCGATTCTCCGTCACGCGGCTGAAGGACGACTTGCAATCGCCCCAACGGAGGGGCGTCTCCCCACGCTTCGAGGAACTCCGCTGCCGAGAGTGTCTTCGCCGAATCCACGTCGAGGTTCTGAGCCTCCAAGCGGAACTCAGTGGCCGCTCCGATCCACCACCAATTCTGTTTCACCAAGACCCGTACGCCACTGTCGCGCGACAGTCCAAATCGCGGCAACGGGACCGAACCGTTCGATTCGGGAGCAGGCACCAGCAGCGTCCCCTCCAAGTGAAACGGCTTTCGCTGCGGACCATCAAACGTCACACGCAATTTGGATAGACCATCAGCCACAGCGAGAACGTCCGTGCGAAGGAGACCCGCCGCGCGAAGATCTCCCTCGCGCAGCAGGCAACCCTTGGGTAAGTCCAGTTCGAGCGAATCGAGCGGCCCATCGAGTGGCTCGCAACGCATTCGAAAGCGGAGTTCGGCGACCGACGGTCGCACGTCGAGCACCTGCAGCGACGTGACCTCCACTCGGCCCAGTTTGACTTCCGGAGCCGCGACGGACCACGCCGCTTCGAGCTGCGAGGTCGCTCCGCAATCGAGCGTGATCCCGCGCTGATCGGCCGATCGCGACGACGCTCCGCGTCCGCCAAGTAGTTCGAGAAACGCGACTGGCTCGGGTAGTTCCAGCGACCACTTGGAATCAACGATGCTCGGCAACATCGACCTGAAGCCACCGCCGTTCGAGGTCTGATTAACGACCCGTTTCAAATCCAACTCGACATCGAACGTCGTCGCGAGTGACGACATCGAGCGTGGCAACGCGATCACAAAGCCGCGGCCGTCGCCCGCAATCGTCGCCGGATGCGACTGCCCGTTCACGCGACACGAGTCGGCTCCCGCCAGCACGGCACCGGGAATCGGAATCACAACTTGCTGTTCAGCGGCGTCCTTCAATACGTGAATCCGATACTGGGCGTACAGGTTCAGGCTGCCTGAGTTGCTGACGACGATGCGATAACGGGCTGAACCGAACAGCCAGTCGGGGCTGGGAGCCGCAGACCGCGCGGCCGCTTTCAATCGCTGCCACAAGTCAGGCGCGACATAGACCAGCGGTTGGGTATTGGAGGGCAACCCGTTCGCATCAACCGGCACGAAGACCGCGTTTGCCGCACGCACCGCAGCCAACTTCGTTTCGGCAGTTTCACTCCAGAGCAACGACTCTGCGTTCGACGACGAGGAAACGCCGCCGTTCGCATTCGGTCTGCGAGCCGAGTCGCTCGGCGTGGCGGTTGTCGAGAACGGCGACTCTTGGGCGAAGCTACCTGTGACCCAACCACGCCCCAACGCCAGTCCACAGGCCAGTGCGAGTGCGACCTCGCTGCGACTTCCCCAGCGAAAACTCTGCGTGCTACCACCGGGCACCAACGACGAGTGATGTCGTCGAACGAACAACGCCCGTCGTGGCACAAGCAGCGCGACAATCGTGCCCGCGATCGCGCCGCCTGCGAACTCGGCATACGGCGAGCCGCTGCACAACGCGATCCCCACCAGCAGCGTCAACCAGTATGCGGCGAGTCGATCGCGATACTTCCAACCGACCATGCGGACCACAATTCCGATGGAAAGCGACACGGCCAGGGCAATCCAAGACAGGAGCCGCGTCCGCGTGGCATGCCACGTTTCCAACCATAGTTCGCCGGGTGCTGCGGGTGACGACGCACTGTGAACCTGCCATTCGACCGGCGCGATGAGTTCACCATTCAGTTCGCCCACGGACGTGGATGGTACGGATCGAGGTTGCAGCAACTCGCGCCAAGCTTCGATCGCAAACGGATTGAAGAGAGTCTCGCTGTGTGCTTGACCGAGTGGGCCAAATAGTCGCTCGGTCCAGTTCGATTGCGGCAGAGGTCGGGTCAACCGAACGCCCAGCGGTTCGGAGAACAATCGCACCGAGGGGGGCAACGCGAACTCCCAATCGAAGCCCAGCACGATTGCTGAGACTAACGGCACGATCACGCGGCGACAGTCGCGCACAGCGCGGCCGCGCGCCGGAACGCGGTACAGCAATTCGATCACGTCGCGCCGAGCGGCACTGAGTCCGGGGATAAGCAACTCCTCACCTTGCATATTGGGAACGATCGCTTCGCCCGCGACCGTCGCCTCCTGCAACACGGCGGGCGACGGCAGACGAATCCGCAGCGTCTCTTGGGTTGCACCGTTCTCAAGGCAAATGCGAGCGCGATAGAGATCGAAGCCGTCCGAGTTCAACGAGATCAGCGAGCGAAGTTGCAGTGACACCATCGCGGGATACTCGCGCGATGAAGTCGAATCGCGTGGTGCGATCGTCAGTTCATCGTCGCTGGCATCGAACTGCCAGATGTTGACCGCGAACGCCGAACCTGAGTCGGATGCGATCGCCGCGCGGGTCGCCTCATCTGTTGCAGTCGCTTGCGGGTCGAGGCCCCGCGCGTCGATCGACAGTTCGAGGCTCTCGGGCCTGCGTAGCCGCAGTCGTCCGCGCCGATCGGCCGACTGCGGTACGAACAGTAATGCCGGATGAGCCGACAGCGGCCAGCGATTGCTGCGCAATCCTTCGATCTCAATCGGTCCCGCCGGCAGCGGCGGCAGTCGTAGTTCCCACAGTTCGCCCGACGAGGGATAGCTCCATTCGGCATGCTGTGCTACAGGCAGACGCACTGCCATCAGTTCGCTCGGTCGAGGTAACAACACCGACCAGCGGACCTCCGGCCCTGGCTGAGTCAGGTAAACGAGCAACCGATCGAGCGGAACGCCATCCGAGCGGCAGCGAACTTGAAATCGCTCGCGGTACTCCGCCGGTGCGGCTTCGACGATCACCTCGACTGTCGCGGAGACCGGCCGCAACCGTGCGGCCAGTTGTAATGATCCGGTCACTTCGAGCGCGTCACCGCGAAACCAGAACTCAGTGTCTTTGCGAGTCGCCACGCGGCGACGCAGTCCCGCGGTGACCGACTCTTCCGGCGGCGAGACTCGTTCCAGACGAGCCTCCTCCGACAAGAGCGGATTCAATCCCGCCGGGACGATCAAGCCAATGGTCGTCTCGACCAAGTCGCAGTTGGTTGGCTGTGGCACGGGCAGCGCAAAGGACTGACCGATCGGCACCGCACGTCGGCGCGCCAGCACTTTGACCGTGTGCGGTCGCCCCGGCTCGATGGCCTCCAAAAACTCGACGGTTAACAGCGAGTGGCCCCCCGCTTGAGTCTGCACGTCCCAGCCAGCCAAGCGCGTCGCCCCTTGCTTTGAAACGAACTGCACGTCCGTGATTTCCCAATCGGACGGGTACTGACAGCCCGTTTGAAAACCACCGCCACTCGATGATGCCCAGACGATTTCCGAGGTAAGCGTCCACGAGTCCTCGCCCATCTCCAACAGCCCGACCACTTGGGCTGCCAGCGAGGCGCGTGGCCGACGCACGTCCAGGATCAGTTGTGCCTCACGTAGCAATTGGCGGAACGAGAAGACTTCTCCTTCGGCCGCCAGCGTCACGGCCCCTTGCTGGCGAAAACCGTTTGCTCGGATCGACCGCAATTGAATGGGCGCGACGATCGTCAGCATCTGTCGCCCTGACGAGAAGACTCCGCCTGGGATGTCGATCTGCGGTGAGACCGTTGGCTGTCCCGGCTTCTGCACGGCGAGGCCATCAATTCGAATCGGTCGCAGTCGCCCCTGCATCGGGCCGGGGAGTTGCACGGTCACCAATCCCGCCGCATCGGTCTGGCTCGGCCGATTCCATACCAGCGGCATGTCGGCGTCGTACGTCACGGCGTAGACCTCGACACTTGCGGGGATCGAGAACGTCATTTCGGAAACTGGGGCATCGAACACCTCGACGTGGAACAGCGACTGAAACCGCAAGTCTTCCTCGCGCACGACCGCACCCAATTCGTACTCGTACAAGATCGTCGGCTTGCGGACACGCGCGCTATCACGTGGAGTGATCGCCAAGCGACAGCGATGTTCGCTGCCGAGTGTGATGCGCCAGACTTGCCATTGGGCATCTGAGCCTTCGTCAATTGGGCGTGCTTCTGGTGTTGCTCGGACGATCCGATCTCGCGGCACTTTCAACTCCAGCACCGACAC
>JAYTXB010001161.1:0-6096 GCA_043743205.1 Schlesneria sp. | reverse complement strand
AGAACTTCTTCCACGATGCGCAGATTGTTGGCCTTCAGTGAACTGCCGGTCTCCGTCACTTCCACGATCGCATCGGCCAGCTTGGGCGGCTTGACCTCGGTGGCTCCCCACGAGAACTCGACGTGCGCGGTCACACCGTGCTGAGCAAGGTAGCGTGTCGTTAGGCCCACAACCTCCGTGGCGATCCGCTTCCCCTGAAGGTCTTGCACCGATTGAACGGGCGAATCATTGGGAACGCATAGCACCCAACGCACGGGGCGGCGACTGACCTTCGAGAACATCAGTTCACAGACTTCGTGGACTTGAGCTTCGTTTTCCAAGACCCAGTCGTGACCGGTAATCCCCGCATCGAGTACGCCCTGCTCGACATAGCGCGCCATTTCTTGAGCGCGAATCAACATGCACTCGATCTCGACATCGTCGATCTCGGGATAGTACGAGCGCGACGAGAACTTGATCGTGTAGCCCGCCTTCTTGAAAAGTTCGGCGGTCGCGTCTTGCAGACTGCCAGCGGGGATGCCCAATTTGATCAGCTTGTCAGCCATAGTCGTGAGCCGAATTCCGTGAGTCGTGAAGGTGAAGTAAGGCAGAAAAGTGAAGAAGCTCAGTTGCGTTTCTGGTCCCCTCGCCCCGGCTTTGCGGGGAGAGAGTTAGGGGGAGGGGGGCTTCGTTGCGAGCGACGCCTTCGCTTTGACCAGACCTAATTTCTTGTAGACCGCTTTGGGATCGAAGAGCCGTTCGCCAAGGATCGAGACCGTGCCGGTCGCCGGATCGATCTGGCGGAAGAAGCAGCTCTTGAAGCCTTCGTGGCAGGCGGCTCCTCCGATTTGATGGACCTTCACCAACAACGTGTCGGCATCGCAGTCGTAGAACAGAGCTTTCAACTCTTGAACGTTGCCGCTCTCTTCGCCCTTGCGCCACAGCTTCTGGCGGCTGCGGCTGAAGTAACAGACGCGACCGGTGCGAAGCGTTTCGGCATAGGCTTCGGCATTCATGTACGCGAGCATCAGCACATCACCGCTGGTGGCATCTTGAGCAATGACAGGGAGTAGTTCGGACTTGGAGAAATCGGGGCCGTTGGTCTCAAGCATGGGTTGTGTGAGCCTTCATCATCAAAAGTCGCCGTTCAGTGTGCGACAGGCGGGCAAGAAGCGGGCGACAAACTACCAGCTTGAACCGAGCTAAGCCAGTTTCGCGATTGGAACCGAGGGGAAAGGAGGCAGTGAAGAGAAAGTCCCTCCCTCCTGATCCCTGACTCATGCTCCTTCGGCCGTCACTTCTGACATTCTTTCCCCGCTGGTTGAGAGCCACAGCACGGATGCCTAGAATCCCCGCCCATTGAGAAGGTGCCCGGCGATCCGTTCCGGCTGGAGAGCCTTTTTTGATCTAACGACCTACAGGAACGACGCGAGCTTCACGGAGGTTTTGTCAGATGTCGAACTATTTCTTCACCAGCGAGTCCGTCAGCATGGGCCACCCTGATAAGGTGGCCGATCAAATCTCCGATGGCGTGCTGGACGCCTTGCTGGCTCAAGACCCGCGTTCGCGAGTCGCCTGCGAAACACTCTGTACCACCGACTTGGTCGTGCTGTCGGGCGAGATCACCACGAAGGGGAAGCTCGACTACGTACAAGTCGCGCGCGATGTCGTGCGAGACATTGGCTACACCTTCGACGATGTCGGCTTTCACCATGAAACCTGCAAAGTGCTGGTTGCCATTCACAGCCAAAGCCCCGACATTGCGATGGGCGTCGATCGCGAAGGGGCGGGCGATCAAGGTTTGATGTTCGGCTATGCCTGCAACCAAACTCCCGAATTGATGCCACTCCCCATCGCTCTTTCGCACCGGATCATCAACCGTCTGACGGAAGCTCGCCAACAGAAGCAAGTCGATTGGTTGCGTCCCGACGCCAAGAGTCAGGTCACGGTCGAATACGATTCTCACAACAAGCCCATTGGCATTTCAGCGGTCGTCGTTTCGACGCAGCATCATGAAGCGGTCTCGCAACCCGAGATCTCGAACTTCGTCATCGAGAACGTCGTTAAGAAGTCGATCCCCGAGAACCTGCTGTCGTCGAAAACCAAGTACCACATCAACCCGACCGGGAACTTCGTTGTCGGCGGACCACACGGCGACACCGGTCTGACCGGTCGCAAGATCATCGTCGATACCTACGGTGGTTGGGGCCGTCACGGAGGTGGAGCCTTTAGCGGGAAAGACCCCACGAAGGTGGATCGTTCGGCGGCGTACATGGCTCGTCACGTTGCCAAGAACATCGTCGCGGCGGGTCTGGCCGATGAGTGCGAGTTGCAACTGGCCTACGCGATTGGTGTGGCCGATCCTGTCAGCGTCCACGTCGCGACGAACGGCACTCACAAAATCCCCGAAGATAAGATCGTGGCTCTGGTCCGCGAACATTTCAAATTGACTCCGTTGGGGATTATCGAGTACCTCAACCTCCGTCGCCCGGTCTACCGCAAGACGGCGAGCGGCGGTCACTTCGGTCGCAACGATGCCGACTTCACGTGGGAAGCCACCAATAAGGCGAAAGACCTCAAGCAAGCCGCCGGTTTGTGAGGGACGCGAAATCACGAATGAGACTATAGAGACCGTTTTAAAACTGGCAAAGTCGGTTTGAGTGGCAGGGGGCCGACCAACGGGACGGCCCCAAAACAAAGGATTCCGAGCCATCGGTCCACTCTGAGCCAGCCGCCACAATGTTTTGAAATGCTCTCTTGGAACCGAGCGGCATGCGCCTCTCGATTCTTTCTCGGGTACGACTCGGCAGTGACTGCGACCTCATCGGTCGCAGTCACTGCTTTGCGTGGAAGGGACTCCATGCCAGAACACTCTCTGCCAGCGAACGCGACGGACGAACGAGCGATTTTCGATGCGGAATGCGTTTCGGATTCGCGAGCCGTTCCCATTTCGCAAACCGCG
The DNA here is from genome assembly GCA_043743205.1 of Schlesneria sp. Classification (GTDB taxonomy): domain Bacteria; phylum Planctomycetota; class Planctomycetia; order Planctomycetales; family Planctomycetaceae; genus Schlesneria. Next base: position 3,155 of record JAYTXB010001161.1, on the reverse strand, counting down.
AGAATCACCTGTCCGACACCCACGCGACGTTCGCTCGCGGTCGGTGTCTGGTCGGCACTGTTGGTTGCGGGAATTGTGTTGATCGCACGTCGCTTGTCTGGAGAATGGGTCCTCGCCCCGCATCCCTCACTGGCGGTCACTTCTTTGATGGCCGTCGCGGTGGCATCGCACTTGGCGTGGCTCGGTTTTCAGTCTGACTCACGGCGGTCATTCTCCGGCGAAAGGAACCGTTGGATTCCAGTGGGAGTCTCACTCACGGTGTCGATTCTCTGGTGTCTCACTCTCCTCTCACAATCGGTTCCTCTGACAGCCGGAGTGCTGGTTGGGGTGATTCTTTTTCAGGCGATGGCGGTGTTCACAACGGCTTCCATTGAACGGCGATTCGACCGCAGTTCCGACCAACGACCAGACTTCGCTGAAACTCCCCTACCGATTGCCATATCTCGCACGAGTCGGCCGTACACCGCAGTAGCCAACTCCACGGAAGTTGAGTCACGCGGCCAGGTCATCGAGCCAGCCAGAATTGACCCAGCGCGTCTCGAACTCGCAGCAACTGAGTTCGAGCCTTTGGACTCCGTTGATTCCGCGGCCAGTGAAGATATCACTCAATGGATGTCCCGGCGGGTGACGGACGACGCAGAAGTCGTCGAAGGCTGGATGCGAGTCACTTTCGCCGTTGGGCAGCGTGAGGTCACGATTCACGTTTCGTTCTGCCCGCCACTGACAGGCTCACCCGAAATCGAGACCGAAGACCTCGAAGGGGCCGATCTCGAAATCCGCGTCGCGTCCGCCTTCCCCTTTGGCTTGCGAATAACCGCTCGACGCAGTGGCTCAATGCACGAAGTCCAGGCCGCCCGCATTGGTTTCGTCGCGCTCGCCACCGCCGCGCGGCGAGCGGCCTGACGTTTCGTGGCAGCCCACTTGTTGAACCGCCAGCCGACGAAGTACTCGGCACGAGTCGCATCGAGAATTCTCGCCGTACCCGCGTGTTCACCATTGGCTGGTGGAGAAGCAACGGGAGATCACGCGCCGCGAATTTCGAGGGTCACCTGTTCAAACAAGCCCGCGGGAGCTGTATTTGTGATTGCGAAATCAACGGTCAGACGAACACTCACAATGTTGAAAGGCTTTAGAGCGGTCGTCAGTTCGCATTCCACCACTTCACCGTCTGCGGAGAACTCTCTAAGCGGCGTGTCGTTGATGAGTATCGTTCCTAGTCCACGTACACCGGAGCAGACCAGCCACACTTGGTCCTGCTGCTCTAGGTTGGTCGGACAATGAAAGCGGCGTCGGAACACTGCGGTGCCCGCGTGCGGACCGAAGAGCAACCTCCAGTCACAGGGCATGGCCGTTGTCCCTTCGGTAACAACAGGCGAGTTCGCTCTCAGGGAAGATTCCCAAGCAAACTCCCAAGGCCCCCGCAGTCGAATCCGATGAACAGGCACTATCAGCATTCCTCTCTGCGATCCGTGATCTCAACATCCGTCGAAAGGCTATCCGAGACGTTGCTCTGACGTAACGCATGAAAGACGCTTCCGACAGATGTCCCGTGAGCCGGGTGCCGTGAGGCCCCGGACTCTGGAATCTTGCGAAGAATCCGGGGCCTCACGGCACCCGGCTTACCTTAGTTTTGACTTTTGTCGGAAACGTCGTGAAACAGAATATTGTCTCGCACAACTCAACTGTCCGGCTAATAGGTTTGGGATTGGTTGGAGCATCTATTCGTTTTGGGAGTTGCGTTGGAAGATGAGCATGCACGACTTCAGTTCGGGATGTCAGGATCGACCGTTTTCGGTGTCGTACTGTTCGACCTCTCGAAGGACATCGGAAAGGAACTGACAGTGGCGAGCAATCAGAAGTCATCGCCGTTCGGAAAGTAGTCGATTCGGGCCACGGCTCGGTACATCCTCAAGTCCATGGTTTCGTTGAGGAAACGCACGGCTCCATCGCCCATCAAGAAGTGGGCACCGCCGGAATGTGAGCTTCCGAAGCCCGTCGTTGGCGGACGTGGATTACGAGAGTTCTGCTGAGCGTTGATGGGGTGAGTGGCTTCCCCAAGTGCGTTGTACTCGGCGTTGATGGCCGAAACGCCCGGCCAGATTCCATCACCAACGGCCGTCGTCGTCTGCGGGCTGGCGTTCACGGGCGAGTAGCGTTCACCCACCATCACGACGTTGTACGTCCCGCTCGTCATGTCTCGGACTCCTCGCTTGCTGTTGGCTCCGAACGTGCCGCCGTACTTCTTCGCCAAAGCCACCGGCACGGTGGATGAGTTGAAGAACGGGTCGTTCGTGGTCGTCAGGCATGTTCCCAAACCACCCGGCACGACGGCTCCCATGATGGGCGGAGTCGGGAGCGTAGTGAACGAGGCGGCATTCGAGCAGAACGTCGTCGTGACCGGATTCCCATACGGGTTGTCGAACGCGCTGCCGACGACTCCGAAGTAGTTACTGCGACCGCACGGCTTGTTCGCCAAACCGCCGGGAAGGCCAGTCACCGTCGCGGTCCCAGGATCGGAAGGGCAACGGAAGCAGGGAGCAGCCAATTCAAGGCGATCCGATGCGGGGACTTGAACGCCAGTTGGGCCAGACAATCCCGTCATGAAATTCGGAACATTGGTGTCTGTTGAGAACGTGGAATAGACCGGTGAAGAGTCGATATACGGCAAGAGCATCAACTGCCAACCGAACCCGTTACTGAACGGCACTCCTTCCGTCTCCGTGGTCTGCACATGGTAGATGTAGCCGGGCGGAAACGTGTTGATGAACGTCTCGTGGTAGTTGAGCAGAGCCAACCCCAATTGCTTGAGTTGATTTTTGCATTGCGTGCGCCGTGCAGACTCTCGTGATTCTTGGAGGGCTGGCATATTCACCGCAATTAACATCGCGACGACGGCGAAGATGACCAACACCTCGATCCGCGTAAGGCCGCGACGGGGAATGGCCTGCTGAGCAGAAGTTGGCTTCACGGGAACTCTCCTCGGAATGCAAATCGAACAGGGAGTCGCTGAACCGCAGTTCCGGCTACCGTCTTGAAGGATACCGGCGAGAGCCGATTCCTTTGAAGAGTTGTGCTCAATTCTGACGTTTCCGACAAAAGGCGAAACGAGGCGAGCCGGGTGCCGTGAGGCCCCGGGTTCTTCGCGAGATTCCAGA
>JAYTXB010001160.1:0-1914 GCA_043743205.1 Schlesneria sp. | reverse complement strand
AGAAAACTGGTCGAGTAAGCTCATGGGGAATCCGTTCAATGTCGCCTGCGCCCATCAAAATCAACACGTCTCCGGGGCGGGCGGCATGGTCTAAGGTTGTCTTGATTCGGTCAAGGGACTCGACGAACAGGGCCGACACACCGCGTGAAGCGATGCGGTGAGCCAACTCCTGCGCGGCACGAACCGGTTCGTCGGTCAGACGCTCGCGGGCCGCGAACACCGGTGCGATGAGAACTTCGTCAGCCTGATCGAAACTCGCCACGAACTCGTCCAGCAGCGCCAACGTACGAGACACTTGATGCGGCTGGAAGGCACACCAGACTCGCCGCGCGCCAAACACTTCACGCGCCGTTTTCAGCGTGGCTCGCACGGCGGTCGGATGATGAGCATAGTCGTTGACCAGCGTGATGCCGTTCCACTCGCCGACGAATTCGAACCGCCGACGGATCCCCGGAAACGACTGCAACCCGGCGATGACTTCCTCGGCCGACAATCCAATCTCGACGCACAGTGCCACCGCCGCGAGCGCGTTCAGCACGTTGTGGTCTCCGTGCAGATTCAACGCGACCTCGCCCCAAGTTCGGCCGTGACGGACAACTCGAAACCGCACCCCTTCACCCACGTGTTGGATCGCGTCCGCCTGCCACTCGCATGGCGAACCAAGTCCAAACGTGGAGACCCGTGCTGTCGCCGCACGCACGCTGTCGAGTGCCGCAGCACAGTCGCCTCGCACCACAAGCACGCCGTCGGAAGAGACTCGCTGCGAGAACTCGGCAAACGCCTGGACCAGCGACGGCAGATCGGCAAAACAATCGAAGTGGTCCGGCTCGACACTCAAGATCGCGGCATGACGCGGCAGGAAATCGAGAAAGCTCCGCTGGAACTCGCAACTCTCAACCACAAACAACTCGCCCGCTCCCGCCCACCCGCTGCGCTGTGTCTGAGCGAGCAAGTTGACAAACGATTCTTTGTTTGCCCCATCGCCCCCGTCTTCGAGGGAGAGCGTTCGGGTGAGCGGGATTTTTTCTTGAGTATGTCCGCCCCGCAAGCCCGTCCCCAACTCCGCCCCGACCAGCACCGATGGCGCTCGCCCCGCGTGAGTCAGCACCCAGCCCACCATCGCCGTCGTCGTACTCTTTCCATGAGTCCCCGCAACACAGACGCCGACACGCGACTGCATCAGCCGACCCACCAACTGGCTGTACGACCACTGAGGCATCCCGCGCCGCGTCGCCTCGACACGCTCCGAGTTCTCCTCACCAACGGCCGGACTGTAGATGAGGCACTCCACTTCAAACGGCACATGTGCCGCCGAGTGGCCCTGATGAAACACTAGCCCGCGCTGCACAAGTGCCTCAATCGCTGCCGTCGCTGGCGAGAGGTCTGTCCCTGACAACTGCCAGCCGAGACCATCGAGCAATTCCGCCAGCGCCTTCATTCCCGCGCCGCACACGCCGACAAGATGAGCCGACCTCGGTATTCGCGGCTCGTTGGACATGACTGTTCCTTCGTGGCGCCAGTCAACGGCTGGCTGCTCTTAAACTCGAATTATCCCTCGCGCGGGCAGAAGTGAGACGTTTCTGCGTTGAGCCCCAACGTCTCACTTTCAGCCGCGCGAGGGAGATGGCCGCTGAGGTTGCTGATTAGGCGAGCGGCAGGAATTGTCGTACCGCGATGTAGGATGGGCACTCTTGCCCGTCAGGCTTGAGGACAGAAATCCGGACGGGCAAGAGTGCCCATCCTACAGGGACATTTCTGCTTGCCGCTCGCCTTACCAAAACGGGCTCCTTATGTCTTCGTCTGGAGGTCTTCGTGTCTTAGCAGCCCGTTGAAAAACTGTAGGATGGCCTTCTAGGCCGTCGTTTTTCTGCGGGAAATCGGACGGGCAAGATGCCCATCCTACGTTTTTCAACG
>JAYTXB010001159.1:0-5137 GCA_043743205.1 Schlesneria sp. | reverse complement strand
GTCCGCAATTGTTCGGGCCACCACCACAAAAAGCAGGTCGCCAGCAGCGGGCCAACAGCCGCGCCGAGATGGTCCATCGCGCGGTGGAATCCAAACGCGCGGCCGCGGACTGACGGGTCGGTCGAATCGGCAATCAGGGCATCGCGCGGCGAGGTCCGAATCCCTTTGCCGATTCGATCGCCGATTCGGAGGGCGAACAACTGCCAGGGGGCGAACACCAAACCGATGACCGGCCGGGTGAGTGCGGGCACTGCATAGCCAAACAGCACGAAGCTCTTCCTGCGTCCCGACTGATCCGAGCGATCACCCGACCAAAGTTTGAGCAGGCTGGCAATTGAATCTGCCGCCCCTTCGATGATGCCGAGCGTGAAGCGATTACCGCCCAAGACCGTGATCAGAAAAGTGGGCAGCAGCGGAAAGATCATCTCGCTGGCAGTGTCATTGAACAGACTCGCCCACCCCAACACTTTCACGTTGCGAGGCAGAGACTGCTCAGGCGACGGCGTTTCGGAGGGGGGCGTGGTCCCTGTTTCATTCACGTATCGAATCCCCTTCCGGCAGTCGTGAAGTCAACGCCGAATGCGATGCCTCCCCGGCTCTTCCCTGTTTCAAAGTAGGGTGGGACCAGCTCGCTTCGAGCACCGGCCCGAATTCCCGGCGAGCCGCATGCCGTCAGGCTGCGGGTTCTTGATCGCCGCAGGAAACCCGTGGCCTCACGGCACACGGCTCGCCTAACATCTCACCTCATGGCCGTGCGAGTGATAACTATTTTTCATGTCACGTCGAATTGAGCCGATCTCTGCCACGATTCACTTCTGATCCGGGCCACGAATGCGGCGGCGGGCGTCTTTGCCGGAATCGTGATGGGCGAGGAACAGCGTTCCGTGGAGATATGACTCCAGATGGTTGCCCGAGTGAGACTCCACGTGGTCGCGACGGAACTTCAATTCAAAGTCGGTGCGATCACTGTGGCCGATGCGCCGACAGGTCCAGGCGTCGGAGTACTCGCGGGTGGAGATCTGTTCCATCTGCTCCAAGAGGTCTGACGTGAGAGAACTCGGCAGCGCCAAGTCATCTCGTTTCTCCCATTGATGGTCTTGATGGACGTAGATCCACGCCTCGGGGCCAGACTCACCTTGTTTGATGCAGCGAATTTGAAAACCGAAGATGCCGGTGCGCATGGCCACGGCCAGCCGCTGGCAGAGTTCGCGTTGCGCGTCATCGTGGTTCAAGACGGGTTGAGAATCGCTGTCGTGGCTCATGTTGGTTTCCTTGGGGTGTACTCCGGTTGAATGGAGCGTTGGTTTGCGGCGAAGCCGCTTTTGGTTGGAGGAACGAGGAATGGGGTCGGGCTGTTAGCTCGACTTTTGTCCTGCCATTTGGACTGCGGCAATTCATTGCCGCTTTCTTTTCTGGCTTTGCTTGGTTTTATGAAGGTCCCTATCTGCGCAGAGGTTTTCAAAAAGGGGAGTGGCGGCAGAGAAAGGAAAGCGGAGATGAATCCCCGCAGTCCAAAGTTGGCAGAAGTCGAGGTTTGGTGGTTGAGTCTTTCGGTTCATCGGCCCCCTCACCCTAACCCTCTCCCCCGAAGACGGGGGCGAGGGGACAAGAAACACCCGACCCCAAGCTTGGAGCGAGCGTCCCAAATTTTGCTCCCTCCCCTCGGCGGAGAGGGGGGATGTGGATTCAGTCTGCAATGGGAAATCCCCCCTCCCTAGCCCTCCCCGCCGAAGGGAGGGAACTAACCCAAGAGTCGGCGGTCACGGGCCGGGATTCCTGAATCAGGAAGTCCCCTGCATCCGGTCGGCCGCGCGTTGGATGACTCCACGGAGGAGGTCGAGGCTGGTCGGTTTGATGAGGTGTTCGTCGAAGCCTGCGTCGAGGCTGCGTCGTTTGTCTTCGGCTTGTCCGAAGCCGGTCAGGGCGACGACGGTCAGCATTTTCAAGTCGGGATTGGCGCGTAACCGCTTCACCACTTCGAGGCCGTCCATGCCGGGCATCGCGATATCGAGGAACACGACAGCGAACTTTCCGGCGGTCACTTTGTCGATGGCACTCGGGCCATCGAAGGTGGCTTCGGCGTTTTGCCCCAGCACTTGCAGCATCATGGCGAGTGTCTTCGCCGAGGCGCGCACGTCGTCCACCACGAGAATTTGCAGCGAGGGCAGTGGGACGACGATTAGCGGTGGTTCGAGCGTCACATTCAGCGCAAGGATCGGCGCGGCGATCAGCGGGATCCGCACGATGAACTGACTCCCTTGGCCGAGTCCCTCGCTTTGAGCGGTGACACGTCCGCCGTGCATTTCGACGAGCGTCTTCACCAAGGTCAGTCCGATCCCCAGTCCACCGTGCGCGCGATCGAGCGTCTGTTCGACCTGCATGAACAGATCGAAGATGCGGGTCAGCATCGACGGCGAGATGCCCGGCCCGTTGTCTTGAATGCGGAACAAGACCTCGCGACCTGCCCGTTCCACAGTCAAGGCAATGCGGCCACCGGACTCGGTGTATTTCGCCGCGTTCTGCAAGAGATTGGTCAGGACTTGAGCCATCCGGGCCTCGTCGGCGTCAATCCAAAGTTCTTCCTTCGGGAGCGTCACGGTCAGCAGATGATGTCGGTCGGTGATCCACGGTTGCACCGCTTCGACGGCGGCGTCCACGATGGTCGCGACGAGCGTTCGTTCCCGTCGCAGCAACATCCGTCCCTGAGACACACGAGACACATCCAACAGGTCGTCGATCAACCGCGTCAACTGTTGGACTTGTCGCTGCATCAGCGGAAGCAACTCGGCTGCTTGAGCGGCATCCTGCGGCGCGGCGACCAAGACCTCGACCGCATTGGCCAACGGAGCCAGCGGGTTTCGCAACTCGTGAGCGAGCATTGCGAGGAACTGATCCTTCCGCTGATGTTCTTCCTTCAGCAGTGCCTCCAATTGCTTGTGAACGTGAATGTCGGTGTTCGTACCGACCCACTGAGAGATCTGATGATTGGCATCGTGCATTGGCAAAGCGCGTGTCAGATGCCAGCGGAATTCTCCGTCGTGATGACGCAGGCGATGTTCGACTTCCAGAGACTCGCCAGTGGCCAGGGCCGCTTTCCAAGCCTCGACGAGTCGTGAGCGGTCGGTCGGTTCCAGCAGTTCCGTCCATCCTGTACCCAACAAGCTCTCCGTCGATTGTCCACTATAGGTCGCGAACGTTTGGTTGACGTAATCCACCTGACCGTCGGGTTGTGCCGTCCAGACCATCTGCGGCATCGACTCCGACAGAATGCGGAACCGGGCTTGGCTTTCGCTCAGAGCCGCTTCGGCCCGCTTGCTTATTGTGAGGTTGGTAATGAAGACGATGATTCGGTCTTCCTCATCGAGCAGCTTCGTGGCGGAGACCAAGACGGGGACGTGTGTCCCGTCGCTGCGCGTATAGACGCGCTCGAACGGGTGACAGACGCCGGTAGCTTTCAGCTCGCGTTGAGCCTCCTCATCGAGCGGACTGGTTCCGGCCTCCACGCCGCCCCAGCCGAGTGACGAATCGGGCAGCGCACCTCGATCACAGCCGATCAGGTCGAGATACGCATCGTTGGCTTCCAACAGTGACTTGCCGTCTGACGAGCCAGTCGCGATCCCCACGAGTGGCGTTTCAAACATGCGGCGGAAGCGACGCTCGCGTTCCTTCAACTCGGTCTCGAACCGCCACCGTTCGGAGCAATCTCGGAACACCAGAATCACACCCGTCAGCTCACCCGACTTGTTCCGAATGGGAGCCGCGCTGTCCTCGATCGGCACTTCGGTTCCGTCGGGCCGCAACAGCAGTGTGTGGTTGTGCATGCCGACGATGATCCCCAACTCCAGCACCTGTTCGACGGGATTCACGACGGCGTTACGGGTCGTTTGATTCACGATGGGAAAGACCTCGACCAGCCGCTGGCCGATCACATCGACGGGATGCCCCATCAGTTGTTTCGCGATGGGGTTCAGTAGCTGCACGCGGCCTGCGGCATCGGTGACGATGACCCCATCGCCAATGCTGTTCAAGGTGACCAGCAGATTCTCACGCTCAATGTCGGCGGTCGCTTCGGCCTGTTGAATGCGAGCGACCTGTCGGCCAATCAATCGGCAAGCCACGCCGCTGATCGCCAAACCGAGGCAGACCGCGATCACATTGGCGATCAGGATCGTGAACAACTTTTGATCGGCGTCGTCGATCCGCGTTTGAAGCAGTCGCTGTTCTTCGGTGTTCAGCGCTTCGATGGACTCGCGAGCCTCGCCCATCAACAACTGGCCCTCGTTCGTCGCCACGAGGGCGCGTGCCGCGTCAAACCCTCGTGTGTCATGTGCCTCCACCACTTGGCTCAGGTGGCTGATTCGTGCGGTCGCACTGACTTCAATCCGCCGAACTTTCTCGGACTGACTCGGCTGGTCCAATACCGCCGCTCGCAATGCCAGGAGTTGCTCGGGCTGAGACACGAGCGCTCGTCGATACCCCTTGAGATAGTCGTTGTCTCCCGTGAAGACATAGCCACGCACACTCGACTCCGCATCAAGGAGCCTTGTCCAGATGAGGTTCGACTGACTGAGAACCTCGTGCGTGTGGACGACCCAATTGTGAGTCGCTCGCAGCGCCAGAGTGTTGCGATGCACGACGACACCGTTGATGATCAGAATCAACAGTATCAAGCCAAAATTCACGGTGGCTTGGGAAGTCCGCCACCATTGATCGCGTTTCATCTTGAAATTGATCCCCCGAAAGATTGGTCGTTCAATGAGTTAGTAACTCGCACAGCCATGAGTGAGGTGTTTTAAGTTTCCTGCATGAGTGAGGTGTTAAGATCAAGAACCCGCAGCCTGACGGCATGCGGCTCGCCAGTTTCTCCTCTTTGGCCGCGTCAGGCATGGCAACTCAACCTTCAATCAAATAGTCACTTACGACTTCATTCCGCCCCAAACCGACTCCGTTGCGGGGTCGGGAAAATCGCGAGTTTCCTCGAAAACGTTGACTCCCGCTCTTCCGGGAGCGAATCCACACTGGAGTTGCCGACTCCCTCGCCTAGCAGCCCGTTGAAAAACTGTAGGATGGCCTTCTAGGCCGTCGTTTTTCTGCGGGAAATCGGACGGGCAAGATGCCCATCCTACGTTTTTCAACG
>JAYTXB010001158.1:0-1314 GCA_043743205.1 Schlesneria sp. | reverse complement strand
CGTTGAAAAACGTAGGATGGGCATCTTGCCCGTCCGATTTCCCGCAGAAAAACGACGGCCTAGAAGGCCATCCTACAGTTTTTCAACGGGCTGTTAACGCCGTTACCAGTCATCCGATCGAAACGGTGAGGCCGGCAGGCCGTCGCGATTGTAGAGGTTGGCTCCGGCGGGGTTCGTGCTGAAGGCGTATCGCACGGCGACCGGCTCTTTCACGTCGGGATGCGAGCAGATCACGGAGTCGCCTTCAATACGAGCTTCGGCCCATTGCCACTTGCGATCCGCTCCGGCGATGGCGAATCGTTTGAGCGAGCCGGTCCGATCTTCGACGACGGGTTCGCGGCCGTTCTTGCGACCGACGATCAGGCCCACTCCGACGTGATCGAAGCGAATTCGCGCTGCCGCGCCGTCGATCTTCAGCTCGCGAAATAACGAGCCGCTCGGTTCGAGCTTCTGGCCGTAGTCGTTCGACAGTGCCCAGAGCGCGAGTCGTTCGCCGACGTCGCACTTGTTCTTTGGATGAATATCTTCGGCGTCACCGACATCCACCCCCGACGCGATGCCCGTCTTCGGGATCTGCAGGCAGCGACGTTGAGCGTCACGGAAGAAGGCCCAGCCATCCACATGCGACGGGTTCTCGTTCGCCTTCTGCCAACCTGCGAGTTGCACGAAGTAGAACGGCAAATCGGGATCGCCGAACCACGTTCGCCAGTCGGCGATCATCGCTCGCTTCTTCGCGATGTACTGGTTCGCTTCAAACGGCCCGCCCGCGTTGCTCTCGCCCTGATACCACAGCACTCCCTTCAACGACATCGGCACGAGCGGCGCGATCATGCCGTTGTGCAGAGTGACGCAGCGCGGACGATGTCGGCGTTCGCCGAACGGGAATTCCGGCGATGAAAAGGCGTCTAGCCCGAATGGAACTGCCGCACTTGATTAGCGCGAGGTCGGCACGCAGCGGTGGGACACACGCGCAAGGGGCTGGGCCTTGGAGCGGGGGACGGCGAGGAATCTGGGGCGAAGCGAGAGGTTGGGCTTAGTGGTGAGACCGGCTTGGCCTAGCTTTCGCTCTCGGTGAGACCCTCCTTGGACTGCGCGAACAGGCTGCACCAAAGAGGGTCTCCTGTCTTTGACACCAACCGGCGGTGAAGCGGAGAGATCGTTTGACTTGGTGCGATCCGCCACGGCGGATTGTTGCAGGGCGAGGGACTCCGGTTCGCCGACGCTCTGACGGCGGAGCCGATGCAGCAGGCGTTCGACGACGAAGGGATTTCGTTTGGTCAGAACGATCACGAGGCGAACGTGTCCTCAGCGAAC
>JAYTXB010001157.1:0-2143 GCA_043743205.1 Schlesneria sp. | reverse complement strand
TTTCGACCGTCAGCAACGGTGAACGTCGCTTCGGTCGGATCGCTCCCTTCGGGATGAAAGACCATCAGCGCGGGAGGGGTCACGGTCATCTGTCGCTCGGGGATTTCGAGCTTGAACGTCAGGCGGACTTGTCGCGGCGCGGGGTCGTTGTACGTGACATCAGCGAACAATTCCTTGCGTCCAGAAGATTCGTTCGCGGGTTGGACTCGTAGCACGAGTCGCCCTTCTTCACCCGGCTCGAACCGTTTCTTATCGAGTCTCGGGACAAGGCAACTGCAACTCGGCGCGACTTCAAGGTTTTCAACGACGGACTTTCCGCGATTGACGAAGACGAATGTGCCACGTGCTTCACCCGTGGGTTGGATCGGCCCCAGATCGACGGCGTACTGACGAAACGTGAGTGCGGGACGATCCGGCGCGGAGATCGACATTGGTGCAGGGGCGGCTCCCGAATGCACGATGATCGACCACGCTAACGGTAGAAAAGCAAAGGTCCAAACGACCAACTTGACGGATGTTTTGCAGGTCCAAGACACGACGTACTCCCTTACTGTTTTGCCTCGCTTAACCGCGTGGGCAGCAGTCCAATGACACTTTCACTAGTCACCCGCCGTGTCAGCGAGGGTGCTTGAAACCTCGCGAACAGGAAGAGTCCTTCGCTAACCCGGCGAGTTGCTTTTCTAAAGACAGTGCCATTGGGCGACTGCGCGCCGCAGGGCAAATTAAGCCCCGAAATCGCTCCAGCGCCGGACGTTGCTCATGCGGCAATACGACTCCGTTTCGGCCGTTCGAGGCGACTCAGCGTTCGGCAGCCCACTTCAGTTCGTCCATCTCGGCCTGCAATTTTTCGAGTTGCTCTTTTTTTTCGGCGAGTCGTCGTTCGGCGAGGCGCGTCAGGTTCTTGATGATTGCGGTGAGGCGATCCGCTTCGGTGCGATGTCCCGCCTTCTCCATATCGACAGCCAATGTTCGCAGGTCTTGGATGGTGTGGCCGAGCGATGGTGCTGACGCAGCCGTCGTGACCGGGGTGGAGTTCAGAGCTTCTCGCAGGACCGACGGGGAGACCCGCACGGAACGCGGCTTTTGAGTTGGCTCTTGAGCCGTGAGGAAGCGGACTCCCGCGAGAACTAGTAACAAAGTTGCCACCGTGATCGCTTGTCTCGGCATGTTCGATTCCTCGCTGGAGGAGGGCCAATCTGGCCCGTCCGACATTCAGTCTTCAAACTCGGTCTCAATGCGACGGGCTTGTAGCAGTGGTCGCTTCGCTCCGTCAACGCGAGTTGTGCGAGAGTTCACGCGGTCGAACTGCGTTCACGGCGTGAAGTCTTCTTGCGGCAGATCGCTCGATTCGCGAGACTCCCGCGCACTCTTGGTGCGCCCGAGTGGGTGGCAAATTTATTGAGGTGGGGCGATGTTTAACTCGGAAGGAACGGAAGACATGCAACGGTTCAGTGTGGTAGCGATGTGCGTAATATCGGTGGCGGGGTTGCTCGGTGGAGTGGTTGGCTGCGACGGCGGGAAGTCCGACTACAAGAAGGCAGATGAGATCAAGAAGGCACCCGCCGTTCACGACGATCATGGTCATAGCCACGGTGGTAGCGAGAAAGGCCCGCATGGCGGCAGCATCGTGGAGTTGGGTGCGGAAGAATTCCATGCGGAAGTGGTTCTCGATCACGATGCTCACGCGCTGCGCGTCTTCTTACTGGGGCCGGATGCGAAAACCGCCGCTCCCACGACTGCATCTGAACTCGTGATCGCTCCCGAAGGAAAAGAAGCGTGGACTCTGAAGCCCTTGCCACAAGCAGGGGATGGCGACGGCAAGTCCTCGCGATTCGAGCTTATCGACGACAAGGTAATCCACGATTTGCTCGATGCGAAGTTCGTACACGGCGACCTGCGCATCACAATCGGTGACAAGCCCTATACAGGGCACCTCGATATGCACTTGGACGAAGTCAAGCATGAACACAAGGACGAGGCCAAGCCCGCTGCTGACAGTAAGCCCGCAGAAGCGGACGGGCCGAAGGGAAATGCCGAGGCGAAGTAAGAGGCTATCCGGGAATTGGTCTTGCCGTAAGCGGTGGATGTTGATGATGTTCGCGTTTTCCTCATACGCAAAGGAGTGCGCGAGCATGTCGAAGAC
>JAYTXB010001156.1:0-9012 GCA_043743205.1 Schlesneria sp. | reverse complement strand
TAGTGAAGCGGGTGCCGTGAGACCCTGGACGTTGCAGCGAAGAACCCGGGGCCTCACGGCACCCGGCTCACCTCGATCATCAGTTTGTTACCGCCAGTTGTTGATGCGCCAGTCCCAAGGCTATTTGCTTCCGTCGCTTCGCGACTCCGAAATGTGCAACTTCTAAACTCACGCTTCGGGTTGGTCTGGGAGAGCGAGAACGCATGCTGATCGCGTCGTGGCCTCAGTTCCTACTGAAGCTCGGTGGGAACGGGCGTTCCAAAGCGGTGGTTCGTTTGAGATCGGCTTGCTTGAGGAGTTGCCACAGCATCTGGCTGCGCACGTCGGGATCGAGTTCTTCGAGGAACTGCTGGCTCAATTCGGAGGCCATCGGAATCGTCGAAGCGATGGTGTCGCAGATCGCACCCAGCGTGAGGTCGGAAGTGAGTGCTTGCTGAACGAGATGCTGAAACGTCTGGCCAGGGAAGAGTTGGCAAAAGAGCGAGATGATTTCATCGGCACGCGTCCGTCGGTCGAAGTCACAATGCGCGGGGGCGGCATCGTGGCAGAGTTCCAGACGCGCGATGCGATAGGGCAGTTCAACGTGTTCCTCACGCAGCACGCGCGCACGCGAAAGGCCGCGCAGCACGAGCATGTACCGGCCGTCGTCCAAGCGCTGATGAGCCACAATCTGGCCGAGCCCGACCATTGAATGAATTGGCGGCGGGACGTAATCCGGTACGTTCTGCCAGCCGGGGCGGAGCAAGCTCATTGCGATCAATTGCTCCCCTTCGAGGGCATCCGCCGTCATCTGTTGGTAACGCGCCTCAAATATGTGCAACGGCAACAACCCGTGCGGGAAGAGCAACGCATTGGGAAGCGGGAAGAGCGGAGCCAATCCCGAGAAGTGTTCGAGTGCGATCGGTGGGAAGCTGGGCTGCGTCATTCGATCAGGCCCTCGACTGTGGCATGAATTTTGGGAACCAGCTCGTCCTGAATCTCGACCGTCGTCGGATAGCCTTCCGTGTTGTCGAGCAACTCTTGGAAGCAGACTTTGAAATCGACCAGGAACCGTCCGAGTGCGATCCCCATGTACTCGTCGCCAAATGGCGTGAGCTTGTCGCGGGCCGAGTTGTAAAGCTTCTTCGCTCCGCCGTAATTCTCGTTGCCGAAGTGAAACAGCGCGACAGCGGCTTGAATCAGTCCCTGTAAAAACTTCTTGGGTTCACCGAGCGTCTCGGACCACAGCTCTTCAATCACCTCGTGGCACTCGAAGAAGTCCTCGGCGTTGAAGAGCCGCAGTCCCTCGCGATACTGTTCCGGGTAGTCCGTGGTCACGCGGGAAACTCCTGGTCGTTCGGCAAATGGCTCTGGACGATTTCGACTGGCGATGAATCGAGGTCATTCTGTGGCGACGGATTCTAGCCAGCCCGTCCCGCCTCGTGCCACGACGAACTTCATCAAACCTTCATCGGCATCGTCCTTCTCTTCGTCGAAATCGAGTTGCATGGCCAAGTCACGTTCTTGCACCGCAGTTGATGACCGAAAGCCACGCCTCCGCCAAATTGTGGCGAGTCTGGCTGAAACGTATCCGGTGGCACTCTGTGCGTTGAATCACGAGTCGCCGTTTCAGTTGCTCGCCGCGACGATTCTGTCGGCGCAATGCACGGACGAGCGCGTGAACCTGGTGACGCCCGAACTGTTTCGTCGCTGGCCGACTCCGCAGGCTCTCGCCCAGGCAAAGCAGTCTGACGTGGAGCAAGTGGTTCACTCGACCGGCTTCTTTCGAGCCAAGGCCGCCAACTTGATCGGCATGGCGGCGGGGTTGGTCGAGCGTCATCAGGGCGAACTGCCGCGAACTCTGGCCGAATTGACGGCACTGCCCGGCGTTGGTCGCAAGACGGCGAATGTGTTGCTCGGGACAGCCTTCGGCATCCCGAGTGGCGTCGTCGTGGATACGCATGTCAAACGCATCACAACGCTGCTCGGCCTGACCGCCAGTGCCAGTGCGGAACGGATCGAACAAGACCTGATGGCACTCCTGCCGGAGACCGAGTGGATCAACTTTTCGCATCGGCTGATTCATCACGGCCGCCGCATCTGCATCGCTCGCCGCCCGAAATGTGACGAGTGTCCGTTGCGCCCCCTCTGCCCACGCATCGGTCTTCCCGGGTAAGTTGTGATGGCAAGATGGCACGGCGCGGCTAGGCCCACTCGGTACAACCGCCCCCTGTTCAAAGCCAACTCGGTGAAAGCCGACCCACTTCGCGGCGAATAACTGTAGCCAACTTGCATCGCGTGAGATCGGCTACTAACATGTCGCCCCTTCCGTCCCGCCCAGATTCCTTTGGGGCGCGGCGGAGAAACGATCCGGTTGCCGTCGGTGGACATTTCCCGATTTGGCGTTTTACCGAGATTGTGTGCCTGTTCAAGTGAGGCTGCGTTTTGGGCTGCAGTTGCAGGCCAGATTCGCGAGAGGAGTTGGTCAACGTGTCGATCGACAATAGTTTAAAGCGTCGCAGTCGTCTCGCCCGAGTCCGCAGCGTGTTGACGCGGCCTGAACGCATTGAGCAGATGAAGGCGAATGAAACGTGGGTCGAGGGAACCAGTCCCTATGGCATTCCCAAGACACGCATCGTGAAGCTGAAAATCGGCGCGAAGAAAAAGAAGAAGGTCGCTGATCCCGCCGATGCCAAGGCTGACAAGAAGAAGGCCGCCAAGAAGAAGTGACCTGCGAGCGTTTGCGTCGGCGGGTCTGTTCAAATTGGTGCCGGTCAAATGTGTCGCAGTTCTGCTCGTAAGAGCGACGCGGTAATCATGCTTTGACCATTTCTCGATCACAGACAGCGTGGGGACCAACTGAAATGGTCGGTTCCTACGCTGTCTTTTTTCATGCGCCGAGCGGTTGCTCGCAACCCACGCCCTCGTCCAACAACTCGAAGGCTGACTGAGGGTGACCGCGCGATTCATTTCATTGGAGCGACTGCACGCGATCGCTCACTGCTTCATGTCGTGTGATTGGTTTGAGACCACTCGCCGTCTATCATGCGACTCGCTGCGACCATTCCTGTGCGGACAGCGGCCGAACCAAATCGACTCTCGACAGAAAGCCTGACAGATGCCGACGCCCGACGAACTCTATGACGACGCAAACCGACTCAAAGACCAAGGCGACTTCGCCGGTGCGGCCGCCACGCTCCTCGGCATCGTCGCGACGACACCCACGCATTCTCTGTCGCACTCGGCTCTGGCGGTGGTCATGCACAAACTCGGGAAGTTTGACGAGGCGATCGCTCACGCCAAAAGAGTGGTTGAACTCGAACCGAACGACCCGTTCTCGTTCGCCCAACTCTCCGTCATCTGCCAACGCTGCGGACGGATCGCCGAAGCCGAGGATGCACTCGCTCGCAACCGCACGATGAGCGGCGGTCACTGACGGCGTCGTAGAACCATGTTCCACGGGTCGGTCGCCACGCCGGACTTCGAGCATCTTGTTGCATCGGATTGAGAATCGCGCATTTTCAAAACTACATTTGCACGATCCCCAACCAATCGTTGAACAGGAATTGAAACCGCATCGTCAGGAGCGTGATGCGGCCCATCACGGTCAGCGCGAATGATGCTCCGAACGTGATCATCAAGACCCAGACGCCAGCCTTCGAGACTCGGCCGACCAGTCCCTTGTGTTCGACCGAGAAGTAGAAGTACGTCAGGCTGGAGAGGACTCCTGCGACGAGCACAATGTTCTGCACCGACTGCTTCCAGTCGAACGCCCGTACTTTCGTCGAGGCATCCGTGGTGAAGGCGATCAGCGGCAGAATGGTGCTGCGAATCTGGCTTACAAAGTCGGCGTCGAGGAACAGGATCAGCTTCAGCCCGGCGGTTGTTCCGACGACGAAGGCCAGCGGCCAACGACCGAGCCATGCCACTTTCGGAACCAGGCGACAGAAGACCAGACAACCCAGCACGATCGGCACGATGTACCAGTAATCGGCCTTCGCGTCTGGCGGCGTATCGGGAAGAAAGGCGTAGCGAGCCACGTCGGGCGACAGTTTTACCAAGACCTTTGCGACCATGACCTCCCAAAAGTAGAGCACCATCCAATAGCCTGCCGACACGCCGACGATGACCGCTTCGGCCAGCTTGTAGCCGACGTTGTCTTTGTACAGATACGAGAAGACACACAGCGTGAGGATCGCCGCTACCCAGACACCAATCGACCTCGAGAGACTAAACTCGACGTTCGGGCCGCCGCGCTCAGCCGAGTCGTAGCGCACAGACCGTCTCAGTTCGTCGCCGTAGGACGCGGTCGGATCGATTGCGTATGCAACGATCTCTTTCTTCTCGGCGTCGTAGAGTCCGACGACTTCCACAGGCACGACGAACTGCTGCCCAACGCCTTGTTCCGACGTGGCCGCGCGAACGGTCAGGAACGCGGCTCCACAAACGAACAGTGCCGTCCAAACGGTGGTTTCACGTGTCATTGCCTAATCCTGTTCCTAGCTCCAAGCCGATCTGCGCCCTGCAATCCAAACCAACCGGCAGTGTGCTTCCACTGGTGGCCAGACAACATGACGCCGCCTTCTCCTCCTGGCTCTTCATCCGTGCTCCGGCTTGGCCATGAAGGCTGCGGCCAAACCGCGAACGAGTCGTGTGGATCATGCAACCCCCTTGCGTGAGCGGTTGGCCAGATGGATGCCATTGCCTAGAACAATCAGCGCGACCATCAAGCGATGTGCCCAGCGCTGCGGCCCGCCACGGCGACTGGCCGGACGCTTGCTCATCACGGCGAACTGCGGGTACTTCGCGCCGAGCATCGACTCGTATTCGTTGGCCCCGCGAATTCCGGTGACCAGCCCCAGCAGTTGGTCCGGGTAGTACGGGAACATCTGCGTCGATTGCACGCCCGTACATCCAGCAGCGAGCGGAATCTTGTGAGGCGTACTGGCGTACTGCACCCACTCCTTCGCGCCGGGATATCCTCCCGAGGCGTTGACGATCAACTGCATGTCCTTCGCACTGACGACCTCCTTCATCACGGGGAGGCTATCAAGACTAGTCCCCTTCACGTCCTGCGACCGGGCCTTGCGAATGTCCGATGTCAACTGATTGATGGCGACCGTCTCACCGGGAAGATAGCCGAGGTTGACGTAGTCTTCGCCGTACACGAACGGCTTGTCACCCGAACCGAACTCGCCCTGCACGACCTCCTTGATCGTCGTGTCGATCATCGGCAGAGCCGTCCCCCACAGCGTGACGAAGTAAATCTTGTGCCGCCGCAGGCAGCAGTGCCGCGTGAAGGCCAGTGACATCGGAGACAGCTCGGCGGCCGAGTTCGGGTCGTAGTCGATGGCCATCAAAATGCGTGAGCCTTCCGGCAGCTCTTCGATGCGATCGAACAGTTTCTTCGTCGGCAGCGACGGCGTTTCGTCCGAGCCGATTCCCAACAGGATCGGCAGCGCGACGGCAAACGCCATCGCCAGAAAGATCCAGCGCCGATCGAGCGAGTTCAGTTTGTCGAGCAGTGTCGGAGTCATTCGTCCCCTCCCAGATACGACCATTGGTCGATTCGCATCCTGTCCCCTCTCCCGCCCGTCGTCGGGGGGAGAGGGTTAGGGTTAGGGTGAGGGGGGATTCGTGACGGGGCTGACGATTGCTTATCCGCGTCTGTTGTTGAACTGTCATGATTCACATTGGGTTGTCGTCCCGCGATCAGCCCCCTCACCCTAGCCCTCTCCCCCGAAGACGGGGGCGAGGGGACAGGACAAAGATTCTTCCGAGTGGTTCTCGATCGTTCGCTTCTCACCATCATTCGTCTCCCCCGAGATACGAACGGTCCAACCCGAGCAGAATCCGCAGCGACGTTGCCACCACTCCCAGCGCCACACCGATCATGATGGCGCGTTGTCCCGCTGTGACGAACGTCTTGCGGATGAACTCGGTCAGATCGGCGATCGGCATCCACGGGAGCGAGCCATCCGCCGGCGTCGGCAGGAACAGCGACGTGATCTCACGATCCTTCGTCTGCCCGACCAGCACGATCAGAGCCGTGACCAGCAGCAACATCGCCTCAAAGTTCTTCGCGCGGAACGCACGAAACGCGGCCGAGGCCACATAGAACGCGAGCAGCGCGAACATCGTCGCGACCACGGGACTGAACAGGTATTGGTAGACCCACCAGAACGCGCCCCCTTCCTGCTGGAACTGGCCGGACCAGGCGTGATCGAGATGCTTCGCCGATTCGGGAACGACGCCCAGCTTGAGCAAGCCGACTCCGACCGTGAAGACGAACGCGGCAAGCGTCACGGCTGAGAAGCCCCAGCCCGCCTCACGATCCGAGATTTTTTGCAGATGATGGACGCAAAGGTTCGCTCCGCCGAGCAGCATCGCGATCGTCGCGACAATCGTGAACCATTCCTCCGCCGTCTGCCGCCACGACAACAGCGGCGGCACGAAGTACGCGAAGATCATCAGGAAGCCGACCAGTCCGGCAATCACCACGGGCACAGTCTTGCTCATCAATCCCCTAGCAAACATGTAGGATGGGCACCTTGCCCGTCCTGCTTTGTTGAACGAACGAACGGACGGACGGGCAAGATGCCCATCCTACGAAGTGGGTGTCATCCACCCTTCAAGACGGTGTCGGTGATCCATTGAATTCGCGGCGGCAAAGCCTTGCCGTCGTCATCGGCACCTCGCGGTGAGACGGCATCCCACGTCGCGATCAAACAGCCGACAACGACCAACACCATTGCGGCCAGCTTGCCGAAGTCCTGCCCCTTGAGCATCCCCAACTGCGACGGTTCCCCCGACAAATAGGCCGACGCCGCAAACAGCTCTTCGCCGAGCAGCGTGTAGTCGCACGCCGCCACGAAGAACGGAAGCTGAGTCGTTTCCGCCGTCCCCGCGATTTGAATCGCTCCCACCGCGTTGCCGGTTTCGGCGAGGATCAGCGACTCGGCGTAAAACTTCCCGAGGAAGAAGCACGCGGCCGGTTTCTCGCGGTACATCCAACCGCAGACACTTGCCACGTAACCGAATTGCTCGTCGGTGACGTAGTAGATCCGCTCTTCGTTGTAATAGTCGGGCCGCCCCGCCGCGAGGGCCGCCGCCTGCACGGCCTCCCGCGCCGCCGTCATCACCAGCGCCCGAGTCGTCGGGACTTCGAGCGGCGTGTCGTACTCGGCCGCCGTCTTGGCCACACTCGCCAAAATCGTCAATCCGGCGACCGTGTCGATCTCATTCATGTCCTGAATGCCGGGGACAAAGAGCATCGGCTTGCCCATCTCCGTCGCGCGACCCACCGCCTCCTCAATCGCCTGCAACCCGGCAATCGGCCGCACATAAAACGGCTTCCCCCGCCGAGCCAACTCCGTGCAGACGATGACCGTGCCACAGACGAGAACCACGACGAGTGCGAACCAAGGGTGGTCGAAGAAGCGTCGCTCGGGACGTGTGCGAAACGTGAGGAAGCCAACTTCATTTGACTTCGCCGATTCGGACTTGTCCTTTCCGAGAGCGACAATGGTAAGTGTGTAAGCCATGTTCGGATCAGACGAGTACCAGTCATAGTGAATTGCAGGAACGACCGATGTGGCTTGAGAAGGTGCCCAAACGTCCATGTACGATATGTTCGACGTGCCGCGACGACTCCAGAGCCAGGCGGGAACGAATCTCCCGAGACTTTGAAATGGATTGCCTGATGGTTTGGGCTTGCCGACGATGAGAAGCCTGTACGCATCCACTCGCGACTCATCGCCGTTCGTGTCGTCCGGAGACAAGTCCCAGCTCACCTTGATCGTCGTCCCATCGCGATACGGGACTTCTTCGACGCGAACGTTCGTTGGCGGGCGCGGCGGTTCTGCGGCGACAGTGATGTTGGGGTGAATGGCTTCGAGAGATGCCGCCACGATCAAGAGCAGCGCGATCGCGTGGGCGAGCGACACGAACCGGCTCCGCTCTCGGAGAGTGCGGGCTATGTCGTGCCGTGAGCTATTTTCGTTGTGTGGCTTCATGCCGGTTCCTCACCCCTCAATCAGTTCAACGTTGGCGCGAGGCACGATGACCGGCGAGCCGTTCGCCAGCCTGACCTCGACCACGCGCGCGTGCGATTCCGATTCCAGCAGCCTCGGCTCGTGAGGCATCCCCGTGACCGTGCCGAGTGATCCGAAGTTCGGCTCGCGAATGATCCGCACCGGCGCGCCGATGTCCAATGTGCCGGCAGCACGTTCATTCTTCATTTGACTGTCGATGGCACGGGGATTTGTCCCCTCTCCCCCGTATTCGGGGGAGAGGGTTAGGGTGAGGGGGCCGATTGGCAAATCGGCGTTCTTTGGTAAATCTGCCCCCTCACCCGGCCTCTCCCCCGAAGACGGGGGAGAGGAGTCCAAAAGCGGAATCAAAATCTCCGGCCGCATGACTCCCGCGCGAATCTGTGTTGTCCCGTTCACGGAAGCCTCGCGTCCCTCATGCGACTTCAGCAACTCAAACGTCCGCTTCGCCATCGCGATGTCGCCGAAGCCCTCGGTGACGATGATCGTCGTGCCGAGCTTCTCGTTCCCCGTCACGGCCACGCCAAGGTCATAGCCAAGGATTTCGCGCAAGTCATGATCGTCGATGCCACCTGCCACGACAGCCGCCGCGCCAACGGAGATCGCTCGATGCACGGCGGCCCCCGTCACGCGACGGCCTCCCACCACGACGCAGCCTTTCAGGTCGGGCGTGATGTGCGCCTCCGTCAGATCGTCGTCGGGAGTCTTAGCGACCAGACGCAGCGTCCCATACGCTTCGCCTCCCACGCCGAAGATGCCTTGAATCAGCGCGGCCTCGGACTCGACAACGATACCCTCGTTCGGAATGACTTCGACCACCCGGCCCGTCAGGTACGAGAGCACCTGCACGGCCAACGGCTCACCGCGAAAGATGACCATCCCCGTGACCTTCGAGATCGACTCGATCACCCCCGCGACGGGAGACGGCACGTCCGTTTGAAAGTACCCGAAGAACCCCTTCGTCCGCGCGAGCGGCTCGCCG
>JAYTXB010001155.1:0-1315 GCA_043743205.1 Schlesneria sp. | reverse complement strand
ATGAGCCGTCGCCCCGGCCACCTTGATGGAGCCCACGATCTCATCCGTTTCGAGTTCCTTCAGCCAGATTTCGAGTGCCCCGAAACTGCCGCTGTGCTTAAAGGCGAGGTAGCGACCATTCGGACTGATGCCGCATTTCGAGGTCTCCGCATTCCTCCCGAAATCAATCTCGCGATCGACCTCACCGGAAGGAATTTTCAGCAGCTTGGCATTGCCCTCGCGCCCCACGCCGAGCAGCCGATCCGGTCTCGTGAAGGCGAGAAAGTCCACGCCCCATGCTCCCTTTCCAACGGAAAATTGACCGAGCGACTTCTTTGCTTTCACATCCCAGACATCGACATTTCCCTGAAAGCCCGCCGCTATGTACAGGCCATCGGGCGACAAGGCCATGACATCCGACGAGAACGTCATCCCCTTCATCGAACCGATCTTGGTGTTCGTTGCCAAGTCCCAAATGTCGCGGCTCCCCTTGGCATTTCCATTGTCACCGACAGAAACCATCGTGCTCGGGACATGGGGGAACAACACCGAGGTCTTGCCGGGCCATTCGCCGGGAAACTTCAGCACGATCTTGCGTGTCGCCTCCAGCACGACAGGATTCGGTTGAGGATCAGCCTCTGCCTTCCAATCACTCGTGGAAGAAGTCATCGCAGATGTCTTTTCAGACTTGGCTTCTTTGGGACCGAAGCCACTCTCGGGATCAGCCTTACTCGGCAGGTTGAGGTTCCCACCGCTCGACAGTCCGGCTCCCGCATTGGGGTTCGAATTCGAGTTGGCGTTCGGATCGACTCGCTGACCGGGTCCGAACTTAGGTTGTGCCGACTGCGCGTGCGAGCCATTCGGCCCGGGAGCTGTTGCCACGGGAACGTTCATGATGGGCACGATCGCTGGACTCTGGGCCACATTCGGCGGCGGCGGTAACTCGTCTCCGCCTCTTCCTCCCAACATCGCGAACCCGAGCAGTCCGACCACGATGACGCCGCCCACCGCCCCACCGATGACCAGACCCTGATTGTTGCCTCCGCGCGGTCGGCCTCGACGCCCCGACTTCGAGCCACGTCCGCGACCACTCCCGCCGCGCGAGCCACTGGGAACGTCGATGTCGTCACCGCACTCCTTGCACGACACGGTATCGCCCGCTTGCTCGTCTCGAAACTTGTACCGCTTTCCGCAACCGGGACATTCAACGGCAATGGGCATGATCAAACCTGCTGTAGATGAAACGTGAGTGGTGCGAGAGACGAGATCGAGGTTGGCGTGAACACGGTTTTGAACTGCGCGGCCAACGATTTCGCGGCGACATGTTGCCAAGAGT
>JAYTXB010001154.1:0-4692 GCA_043743205.1 Schlesneria sp. | reverse complement strand
GGGCGATCTGTTCCCGGCGCGTGTTGTGAATGCGCAGGAGCCGCGCCTCCTGCCGGACCCACACCTGACGTCCGACGTATTCGGGCGGAGCCGAGTAGTCTTCGCCTAGAAGTCCGGGGCCTCACGGCACCCGGCTCACCAAACCCCGACAGTTATTTCTGCGCCAGTTCTAAGGACTTACTTCCGGGCAGGCCTGAGTCCTCGGAGTCAACTGTCACCGGCGATCTCGTCCGAGATGTAGTACTCATAGAAGAACCGACCGATTTGGTCGCTGAGTCGTGACAGATAGCGTGCCTTGAAATTGGTAAACGTTTCTTCAGAGGTGCTGATCGGCTGCTGGGCAGGGTACTTGGAGATTTTCTCGGCCGAGAAAATCTTTTCTGCTTCACCGTTGTCATCCATTTTCCAGACGCTGACGATGGCTTCGGCCTGACCACGATAGAGGCTCCCACTCCCCTCTTCATAGAGCGAGAACTCGTTGAGGTCGATGTAGACGACATAGGTCGCCTTGAAGTACGCGCCAATCTCTTCGGGTTTGTCCCAGTCTTTATTCTCCTCCAGCCAGCCCTTCACATAGTCGGGCGGCACCGCTTTGATCTTGTGCTCTTGCAGTCGAAACGTGACGTACTTGGCGAGTTCGTGATGCACGTTCTCAAAGCCGTACAACACTTCATTGGGTGCAAAGCACACGACCGCGACGGTCACTTCCTTGTCGGTCATCGACTCCTTCGTCTGAGCGTCGAACTCCGGCTCCACCGACGGCGGGCCGCCAATCAAATAGCCCAGGAACAGCACATAGCTGCACCCGGTGAACATGCTGCACACGAGACACGCCATGACCAGCGCACGGCCACACCGCGCGAAGCTCTTCGTCGTTGACCCGATACTCATGGCAAGACTTTCTCTCGTTGGCTGTGAAACGTGAACTCCAGCATTCTTTGCGGGCTGGCTTGGTACGACATCGGAAGCAATCGCTCTGGCCTGTCTGACGGGGACGAGTCTAGGTGCCCTCGTCAGAAGTCGGTCCCTGGTCGGTGATCGTAAAACTTCTGAGCCAGCTGATCACAGACGCGATCCACGTAATCTTTTTGGAAGGAAATCGAGGTGCGTGTCTGTTCGGAGATCGGCTGATGAGTTGGGTAGGTCGAGGTGAATTCGTTCGAGTAGACGTTGTGAGCGATGCGCTGCGATCCCGCTTCTTCGACCTTGAAGACTCGCACAAAACCTGCCGAGTGGCCGCGTAACAGCTTGGGAGCGTTCGGTTCTCGAAACCCGAATTCCTGTACGTCCAGATGCACGATGTAGTCGGCGTCGAAGTCCTGAGCCAACTCGGCCAAGTCCGATCCGATGGAACCATGCTCGTCCAACCACTTGGCGATCAGGTCCGGGTTGATGACCTTCACACCGTTGAACTTCATCCGGCGCGTGACGCCGTCAATGAGGTCAAACTTCAATGTGGCCAAGTCCGACTCCACGGAGTCCGGTGTCGTACAAACCACGAGAACGGTGTGCTTGCCTTTGGCGAGGTCTTCGCGCGTCATCGCCCGAAACTCGGCAGGCACCATCGGGTCACCCTTCAGCATCTTGCCGAACATGACTCCCAACGAGCAGCCGGGAAGCGAACAGGCGAGCGTCCCACAAAGCACTCCACCAGCAGCCTTCAGCCACAGGCGACGTGTTTGTCGAGATCGTGTTCGAGCGAGAGCAGTCTCATACATGATGGCGATCCTTCGCCCAACGTTCAGTAACACAGGCGGAGTCTCCGACCCCGCATCCACCGCAGTCACGTTTCCCAACAGAGCCGCCAAACCCACATCGCGGTCGAAATGCTGCCGAGAGCAATCACGAGGTAAGTGAAAAACGGCAGCGGTTCATCGACACACCACAAGCGGCCTCGCACCGCACTGAATAGGCACCACGGAATCATCCCAGCCGATACCACCGCCAACAGTAAACCCGTTGGATTGGCACGCAATGCCGCTTGAAAACGGCCTCGAACAAAATTGGCAAATGCGGTCGTCATCCCGCAACCCGGACAGGGCTTCGAGATGACCATGCGAAAGGTACATTCGGGCAGACCCCATTGTCGGTGCGTTCCAAATCCGCGCGGGTCCGGTTCGAGTGACCGAGCCATCGCGAATCCGATCATCAGGAACACCGACCAGGCGACCAAGGCCGCTCGACCAGTGCGCCCCACCGGGGCACCAGCAAGTTGTCTGAAAATTGACATGAGTAAACGGGAGTTGCCGGGTGATAGTGGCTGAAAGAAATGGGAACAAGATCGCTCACCAAGAATCTACCGCCCCGCAGGCCGCTCCGCAGCGAACAGTCGCCAACTCGCTCAGCCTCTGGCGGGAACTGCCGTTGCGGTTAGTCAAAACGTAGAGCAAGTGCCTCGAAGGCCACCGTGCCAATCACACGATATACCTCGCGCGGCCCAAGATGAGACATTGGCGAGCCGCATGCCGTCAGGCTGCGGGTTCTTGATCGCCGCAGGAAACCCGTGGCCTCACGGCTCGCTTAAAACATCTCACTCATGGCCGTGCGAGGCATAATCGCGTGAGGTGTAGACCTCACACTTTCAGGCTTGACTGGCTGCTGCACAACGCGTGAGCGAGTCATTCGGCGGATGCCACTCGGATTCCGATTTCGGCAGAGTGGCGTTCACGTCATCAGAGCCTGCTGTAATCGGCAGGTGGTGGAGGGGACCGCGATCCCTGAACGGTACGAGTTCAACAGCAAACGCGATTGTTCAGCCAGCATTCGACGGACCTCGCGACGTTGGCCTTTGACGCGTGCGATCTGCATCTCATCGTAAGCGGTCGTTTGATGTCGCAGCCACGCGATCACGGCTGACTCCGCACGGCGCTCGATTGGGATCCGTTCGGTTCGCGCCACGGTGCCGCTGCCGACGGGAGTGGCATGTTGCGTCACGGCCTCTGCCAGTCGCGCGGCCAGTTCGGCGTAACACGGTGCGAAGTGCAGAAACTCGACCACGGCTGCGCAAAAATCCTCGACGTACTCGGTCTGCTTGTGCTCACGACGCAGGGCGCTCGATGCCATCCGTTTGGCATAGGACTCGGTCGAACGCTCGGTGCCCAACTCGACACGAATCGCCTCGATCCGTGCGGTTGGTGCCCAAACACCGCGCGAGAAGAGCTTGCGTCCCCGCTTCTCCTGCACGGTCCATGCAGGCCCCGCCGCTTTGACACGCCGCGTCAGACCCGCGTCTCCCGGTGGCAGCAAGCTCCAGTCTGCGGGGACCACATGAACCAGCCCATCCGGCGTGCGCACCGTGCGTTCATCGGGGCCGGCAATCAAAGTCTGATCGGACATGGGAGTCTTGAGTGAGAAATGGTGATGGTCTGGTTGAGTGCCGGCTCACACGAGTGCTACCGTGCGTCATCACAATTATGGGGAAGCCTGTCATATACCTCACGCGGCCGAAACTGACGCCTTGTCGCGCTACTGTCGTTCTGTCGCTCCGCCGACGGGACATCTTGTCGGCGGGGCGACAAGACGACAGTAGTTGACGTGATGGCCCACGCGGGTTGTCGCGTCCGTTTCTACCGCGCGAGGTATAGTTCAATCGGGAAGAGCTGGTCGATACTTGGGAGCGACGAGCCGGAAGATTGTCCGTCGAGAGACCACACCTCCAAACCGGCAAGCTGTCCTCCCACGGAAAACACGAAGACTCCACACTTTGCACCCTCATGGGTTTGCCAAGCGTAGTCAGACAAGGTGTGCATCCCCTGATCGGACTTGGACGGCGGGGCAATTCCGCCAATGGAAAAGTCGATGCTCGCACACCCGCAGGGGCAGCGCGAGACAACCCACGCGTCGTTGAGTTGTGAGAGAAACGGGGCGGCATCCGCGTTTCCATGCTCCAGCAACCATTGGACGAGAGACTGCTCCGCCGCCGTCAGTGGGCGATCTTCTGGGATTGGCATCGGCCAGGCATCGGTCATCTGCGGATTCCTCTCGCTCAGCGACTTCGTCACGTGCTAAGGATCGGCGCATCATCAACTGACGGGATTGGCTTTCATCCGTGCCCCGGCCCTGCCATCCGCGCGATCACCTGATCTGAAGGAAATGAACCGCACGGATGGCAGCGCCGGAGCACGGATGAAGACACAGAGACGGCACTCGGTTCAACAAATCACGACAGTGAATCATGCGCCGGTGCTACGCCTCGACCGCGCCGGGTTTGTCGCGTTCGACAACGAAGGTTTTGCGAGTCACGAGTGGAGCGTCAGGCTTGGTGACGAACGGGACCGTTTGGTAGCGGGAGGTCCACGTTTTGGGTGTCACCTCGCACGAGACATAGCCCCGTTCGGCGTTGAAGAACTTGACGAACGGGTTCTCGCTGAGCATCTGCGGCGTGGTCTTTCCCTGCTGTGCGCCGTCGCCGCTGGAGCTGATCGACGTGCCGACGAACTCGGTCCCGACGATGGGCGACTTCTCATCGTCGCAGTTGACCTGCAAGTCGTTGACCCAGTTCGTGTGGATGTCGCCGGTGAGGACAATCGGGTTGAGCGATTTCCGTTCGGCGAAGAACTTCAGCACGCGCTGACGGTTGGCTTCGTAGCCCGGCCACTGGTCCATGCTGTACGCCTTTTCCTCACCCACCACACGATCAACACGGGCCATCATCACTTGCTGAGTCAGCACGTTCCACGCGGCGGGGGAAGC
>JAYTXB010001153.1:0-2050 GCA_043743205.1 Schlesneria sp. | reverse complement strand
GAGCCGGGTGCCGTGAGGCCCCGGGTTCTCAGCCAGATTCCAGAACCCGGGGCCTCACGGCACCCGGCTCGCGAGACTTTTGTCGGAAACGTCTAAGTTCGCCGAACCACACCGGTTCATTCACCACTCTCAAGAAAGCCGTCCATCATGAACGCTCACACCGCTGAAGAACTGCTGTCCAAGAAATGCGTCCCGTGCGAAGGGGGAGTTCCCAGGCTCACCGCAGTGGAAGCGGAGGCTCAACTTGCGAAGCTGCCCGGCTGGACGATCACTCACCACGGCGAACGGATTCGTAAAGAATGGGTCGTTAAGAATTTCATGGCTGGCCTGCGGTTCTTTCAGGCGGTCGCCGAGGTCGCCGAATCTGAAGGCCATCATCCCGATTTGCACCTTGTCGGTTATCGGAATGTCGCGATTGAAATCTGGACTCACGCGATCGGCGGCTTGTCCGTGAATGACTTCATCCTCGCAGCCAAAATTGACGGGCTGCCCGTGGAATTGAAGACTGCCTCACCTGAAGTGTCCGCGCCAGCCTGTCGTCTCTGATTCGCCAGCAGCCCGCATGATTCATGAAGAACCACGGAAGGCACGGAAACTCACGGAAGGTAAAGAGTAGAGGGATAACGCTGACAGACGCTGTGTCTGTGGCGTGGAAATGCTCTCACAGATCACATTCACTGCCCCGCTTTCATTCCGTGCAGTTCCGTGTTTTCCGTGGTGAATCATCCGGGTTAGACCGACGGCTGACGTTCCGGGTGAAGATAGATGAAGCTCTTGCCCAAGCGACCGCCGTAGTTGCCCGCTGAGATCCGCAGCAATCCGGGTGTGTCGATCGTGGCTTGGATCACCGCTTGGGTGGCGTCACACACCGTCTTCAAGTCGCGTCCGTTGATGATGATTTCCATGATCGAGTTCACGTCGTCGGGGACTTCGGACTGCTCGCCCAGCTTGGATCGCAGCGTCGGGCAGAACGGATGATTGGTGCTGGCGAAGAGGAACGAGTAGGCACTTCCCGCTTTTGAGCCGCTCGCCGCAACACCGCCTGGGAAGGGGGCGATCACTCCCGGCACGTGTTCGAGCGCCGCGACGCCGCGCTCGGCAGCCAACAGCGACGCATCGACCGACTCGGCCAGGAACCACAGGTTGCCACCCATGATCCCATCGCGGTAACCGAAGCGGCGGTCGATGAGGAACTCGCCCCCCATGATCGGCACGACCCAGACCTTGCGGCCGTAACGAACCGCGCGGAACTGATGTCCATCGCCAAAGAACGACAGCTTGCGACCCAGCTTGAAGTACGGCACCGTATCGAGCAGGTTGAAGCACGCTGCCGTGGGTGAGGTCAGTACGTTCTGACTGATTCGGTGGAGGAGGACTCGTTCGAGCAGTTTCTCGCGATCCTTCTTGAACCGCGGAACATGGAACTGCACGATCGCGCCGGGCCGACCATCGGGCGTGGCAAACGACTCGTCGCCGCCCGATCCGACATAGCGGTCGATCGCGGCTTCGCACTCACAGAAGATGCTGCTCGACGCGTGTCCCGTTGCCGCCTCGCAGGCGTGATCGAGCCACTTGCGATCGCGGGCCGTGATCAGTACCTCGGCATAAATACTCCGAAACGCTTCCGCGTACGTGTCGTCAACGATGGCTCGGTGTCCAGGCATCTGCCTCAGGTCTCCTTACTTTCGGCATTCTTTCGGGGGCCAATCACGTGCCTGCAAAAGCACTAGGGCAGGTCGAGTCTTCGACTGCTCCGTGGACTAACAACCTGTTGAAGAACGTAGGATGGGCACCTTGCCCGTCCCGCTTTCAACGCTCAATTCGGACGGCCTAGGAGGCCATCCTACGTTCTTCAACAAGCTGCCAAGCCGTCGCCGACAGTTTGAGAAGTTGCACACTTCGCGGCTCAGGAAAGTGTGCAACTCCTCAAGAACGCTGCGGGTTGCCGAAGTCAGTGAGTTCCTCGACCGCGACCGTTGTACGCGGCCTGTTCGGTGATGACCTTGTCCATGAAGACATCGTGGTCTTGCATCGGAATCTCGTCGAACAA
>JAYTXB010001152.1:0-1486 GCA_043743205.1 Schlesneria sp. | reverse complement strand
TCAGTCGATCGAGAACGAACCGACATCCGCCTGCGAGCTGACTCTCGCGATCAGACCTTCGGGAACAGAACCGAAGATCAAGTGCTACGGCTTCGCTCGAACCAGCCCTGCCCCCGACCTCGCCGCAGCCAAACGCCACACAGAACAGTCCCTCGCCGCCATGCTCGATTCACTTCAGAACTGGATCGCTGAAGTTCATTGAAGCACACCGTTCGCGTGACAACAGAGACCCCTTTCCAGCCGGTTCGTTTGCGAGTTCGTGTTGGCTCGCGAGCATTTCGCGCCGATAGTCGAAGGGAGAACTTCCGCAAAGTTGGAGCTGAGCCTGAGCACGGATGAAGAACCAGAGACGGCAATTGGATCACTTCGATCAGAAGAGCGATCCCGCCGGTTATTGATGTGCCGGTCCTGAGGCGAGCGGCAGGAATTGTCAGACCGCGATGTAGGATGGGCACTCTTGCCCGTCCGGATTTCTGTCTGCCAGCCGGCACGGGCAAGAGTGCCCATCCTACAGGGGCATTTCTTCTTGCCGCTTGCCTCACCCGAACGCGCGCTTGGTTTCGAGCGTTCCCCGAATGGAGTACAAGCCTTCATCCGATGGAACACTGTTTGGAAGTGGTTCCAAGCGCAAGAACATCTTCAACGAAAGGGCATCGTTCATGTCGCATTTTCTGAATCGTCGTCAGTTCGTGCAGCAGTCATCGGCGTTGTTGGGGGCCGGGTTGTTTGCGGGGTTCTCGCCCGTGCCAGCCGCTGATGGGCCGAATGACAAACTGAACATCGCGGCGGTCGGCGTGGCGAACAAGGCACGGCATAACCTCGATGAGCTAGCCGGTCAGAACATCGTCGCCTTCTGTGACGTGGACGAGAACTTTTTGAAGCAGGCTTTGGAACGTTGGCCGCAGGCGCGGACGTATCGTGACTACCGCAAGATGCTCGAAGCGGAGGCCAACAAGTGTGATGCCGTCGTCGTTTCCACTGCCGATCACACGCATGCTCCCGCCGCGTCGGTCGCGATGGATTTGGGGAAGCACGTCTACGTCGAGAAGCCTTTGGCTCACACCGTTGCCGAAGCACGCGCAC
This sequence comes from Schlesneria sp., assembly GCA_043743205.1. GTDB lineage: Bacteria > Planctomycetota > Planctomycetia > Planctomycetales > Planctomycetaceae > Schlesneria. The sequence continues at coordinate 403 of JAYTXB010001152.1, read as the reverse complement.
TTGCCAAAGTCGCCGCCAAGAAAAAACTGGCGACTCAAATGGGGACGCAGATTCACGCGACCGACAACTACCGCCGCGTGGTCGAACTCATTCAGGGCGGGGCGATCGGCAAGGTCTCGGCCGTGTACAACTGGTGCAACAAGGGCTGGTCGGATGGACACTTTGGAGCCGAGAAGCCGGTCCCCGCGAACCTCGATTGGGACTTGTGGCTCGGCCCCGCGAAGCAGCGTCCGTATTGCGACGGCATTCATCCGGGGAACTGGCGTCGGTTCTGGGAGTACGGCTCGGGCACGTTCGGCGACATGGCCTGTCACGTCATGGACCTGCCGTTCTGGGCGCTGAACCTACGAAATCCGTTGTCGGTCGCGTGCGAAGGCCCCGAGACTCATCCCGACGGTGCCCC
>JAYTXB010001151.1:0-3457 GCA_043743205.1 Schlesneria sp. | reverse complement strand
CAGCGTGCGTGCGAGTTCGAGGTACTTCGCGGCATCGGCATAACGGCGTTCTTCAAACAATGCCCAACCGAGGTCCGAGCAGACGCGCACCGTGGCGTGCCCCTTGTCGAGCAGGGCTTCTAGGCTAGAGATCGCTTCGTCGTTGCGGCCGAGTTCGCGCAGCAAGCTGGCTCGCCGGACACTCACGTCGTGGCGGCCGGGTTGTTGAGACAGGAACTCGTCGATCGACGCGAGTTGCTCGTTCAACCAATCCTTGTGAGCCGTGCGGGAGACCTCGCCCGTGCGATTCGGCTCCGCTTCTAGCACCGCGACATCGCGGTCACGATAGACCACTTTAAAGACGCAGGTGGGATCGGCGGACAACTGCTGCCAGCCGAAGCCGTCGCCCCACTGAGCGTCCGACACGACGAGATGCCTCGCCGAGAACGACGCCATCTGTTGTCGCAGCCGTTCGGGAGTGAGCGTTTCAAACGCCGCTCGCTTTTGGAAACGATGAGCCGTCGCACCGACCGCCGCGTGCCACGTGAGCAGCCTCGCGTGAGCTGGCGTGTTCTCACGCAGCCAAGTTCCCGCTTGACGCCAATCGCTGAAGTAGAAACCGGGACGTTCTCGCGTGTGAAAGGCAGCGCGGTCGGCGATGACGCGCGCGTTGGTCGCGATCAAACTCGTATCACTCCAAATTTGCCGCTGACACAAGGCGAGACCCACCAGAACGAGCAGCGGCATCAGCCAGCTTCGCGTGCCCGGCTTAAAAGTCTGCATCACCGAGATGACTCCCGCCGGAACGAACACCCACAAGAGCGGGATCAGTGGCCAGAGGAACCGCTCGTGTCGCCACGGCCAGACGGCAAGGCACCCGAGATACAGCGGCAGGTACAGCAGCACGATCCAACCGGTCTTTCTTCGTTGAGTCCACACGCCCCACAGTCCCGCGAGCAGCGCGAGTGACGAGGCGATGGTGAGCAGGCGGCTCAGTCCGTCTGTCGAAGGGAGCGGGTCGAGGCTGAGCATCGCGTAGAACGGACGCTCCCTCATCAGGCCGGGGAAGAGGATGCCGGGAAGTGCCGCCCAATAGAACTGCATCGTCTGCCACGCTTCCGCGACGACCGCATCCAAACCTCGTTCGCGCAAGCCGTCGAACAATGACGCCGCGTAGTTGTCGCCCCCGGTCACTTGGCCGTGCTTCACTCGCCAATAAATGCTTCCTCCCGCCAATGCCGCCACGAACAAGAAGGGCCAGCGCCAGCGTGAGACCACCGACCACAGCGCCACTGCCAAGATCAATGAAACACCGACAGTCCGGATCGCGGGGAGCCATAGCAGTGCGATGAAGACCGCGACGAACCGCAGAGTGTTCGGGACGTGAGGTCGCTCGTTGAATCGGCCGAGCCAGTACAGCAACGCCAGTACGACGAAGGCATACGGAACTTCGCTGAGGACTTCCGTCGAAAGGACCAGCATCACGGGACTGCTCGCTGTAAGAGCCACTGCCAACGGCCCGCTCCAACGTCCGCCGTGCAAGACCACCATTCCATGCACCGCCAACAGCAGCAACGCTCCCGTCAACAGCACCATGCACTTCGCCGCCATCACGTCATACGGACGGAAGAGCAGGGCGGGAGTCAGTAAGAGCGACAGTCCCGGCGGTCGCCACGTGTAGATCGGTTGCCCCGGCAAGTCGATCGCGCGGTACTCACCCAAGTTGAGCATCCCCTGCGCATAGATCAGATAGCGCGGACTGTCGGGGTTGAACAGGTCACAGTCGTTGAGTCGTTGCGAAGCTGCCGCCACAAACAGACCGATCACGATCACGGAACAGACGTGATGCCAAATCGAAACGCGCGGTGCGACCAGTGGTGTTTCAGACACATGTCTCTCCTTGAAAACGGCCTCGCGACAGACCGGTCGCGCGTCTCGTAACGACTGCGCGCGAGAATGGCCTGCGGCGATGAACAGCCTTCCCGAGAGAGCAACCGCTGTTCCTCAGACCTTTGGGACTGCTCCGGCTGGACGGAGCTTTGGCTCGCGGCGAAGCCGCTTTCTCTTTGAAATGCATCGCTGAGCAGTACGCCGCGAACAGCGTTGACACCGGTTCCCTGATGAGCGAGAAGCCCGGTCGGACTTCAGCCCTCAATTCACTCTCACCGCAGGACCAATCCATGTTCCAGATCGACGACATCCTCGACCAGTTTCGCGTCCCCGCCGGCAAGAAGATCAAGCTGAAGGACTACAGCACGAACTGGGACGGCGATGACTCACTCTCCGAAGAAGTGCGCAGGCAGCACGCCGCCGAACATCTGGCCGAGAGTACCGCCGCACTGTCCGCCGCGCAGGAGTTGCTCTACGCCGCCGATACGTGGTCGGTGCTGTGCATTTTTCAAGCGATGGACGCGGCGGGGAAGGATGGCACGATCAAGCACGTCATGTCAGGCGTGAACCCTCAAGGAGTGCAGGTCGTCAGTTTTAAGCGGCCCTCGATGGAGGAACTCGATCACGACTTTTTGTGGCGTTGCTCGAAGGTGCTTCCCGAGCGAGGCCGGATCGGCATCTTCAATCGCTCGTACTACGAAGAGGTGCTGACGGTGAAGGTCCATCCCGAGTTCGTCGCCAATCAACGCATCCCCGACGTGAACCCCGGCAAGAAGAAATTCTGGGAGCAGCGCTACGAGAGCATCAACCAGTTCGAGCAGCATCTCACTCGCAACGGCACCCGCGTCATCAAGTTCTTCCTGCACGTCTCGAAAGAAGAACAGAAGCAACGTCTGCTGGCTCGCATCGACGACCCACAGAAGAACTGGAAGTTTGAAGCGGCCGACTTGAGCGAACGCGCTCACTGGGACGACTACATGTCCGCGTTCGAGTCCCTGCTGCGCGAGACCAGTACCAAACAAGCCCCGTGGTACGTCCTTCCCGCCGACAAGAAATGGAACTGCCGAGCACTCGTCGCCATGATCCTCGCCCACGAGATCAGCCAACTCGACCTCCAGTTCCCCGAAGTCACCGACGCCCAACGCCAGTCCCTGCTGGAATGCAAACAGCGACTGGAGTCAGAAGCGGAGTGAACAACGTCGGGTGCCGTCGAGTCTTCGAGACGCACCATTCCGCCGATGCCACGACTCTCGTGACTCTCGTTCCCAAGCTCCTGCTTTGACTCCCGCTTACTCTCGTTCCCAAGCTCCTGCTTGGGAACGCTCTCCGCCAAGCTCCCGCTTGGCGAGTTGATTCGGCGGGGTGGTTGGGGCTGGACCAACAGGAAGCCCCGGTCTTTGTGCGACCGGCCAGTGATTCCAACTCACCGCAGTTCGAGAAGCCCGTCCCGTCGTTGCTGTCGATCCTTTCGGGGTTTCGCCGAAGGCGGCTCCAACCCCTGCCGCCCGTGCCGTAGAAGTACCGCTCCGACGAGGCATCCTGCCCCCTTTGATCGCCTTGATCTGTCCCGCCGTGCCACTGCTTGCCT
>JAYTXB010001150.1:0-2031 GCA_043743205.1 Schlesneria sp. | reverse complement strand
TGTCGGTGGCGGCAGCGATGGAGAAGGCCAAGCGCTACTGGCGTCCGCCTCCCTCTTGGATGAGTTCGATCTTCCCGGCGTCTGGCTCGTGTTGGCCGGCTGGTCGCCCGAATTGAACGTCGATGCCTCGGGGAATCCCACAGCAGAATGTCGCTGCCAGGCTCTAGCGCTGGCACTCAAGCCGACGCGCGACGTGCAAGGCGGCTTGAGTTTTCGGATCGTCCCCGATCACGAGGCCTTTGAAGAATCAGCCGCCTCCACCGGCAACCGTCATTCGACGAGTTGGCTTTCGTTGTTGACCGCCCTGCTCCACAAGGAGCCGCAGAACCTCAATGTCATTGCGCCGCTCTGCGATGGCTTGCGAGCCGAACTCGTGTGGAACTCAGCCAGCTCCGCCGCCAACTCGTCCGCTCCGTCCGATCACAACGCCGCAGACGATCTGCGTGCGGCGAGTTGATCCAAATCGTCATTCACGAACCTCGTCACTCACGAACACAGTCGCACTTCATTCATCACACCTCTTGCCACTTCGAGCCGCTTATGTCACAGCGACCTGCTGTCTGGATCACCGGTGTTGGACTGACCACGTCGCTCGGGCATCGGTACGACGAGTTCGCGAACAACCTGCTCGCGGGGCGTTCGGGCATTCAGCGTGTCGAACGCTTCAACGTCGAAGAACATCCCAGTCAGATCGCCGGTCTCGCCGGGGACATCCGCTGCCCCGAAGGCGACGACGAAAAGCAGTTCGCGTCACTGCTGCGTCTGGAGCAAATGGCACACTGGTGTGGACGCACCGCACTCAGTCATGCTCAACTCGACACGCATGGTTTGCGAGTCGGCCTGATCCTCGGAATGGGTGCCGAGTGGATGCAGACCTGGGAACCCGATCGACAACGCGGTGGTCAGCGTTTGCGTGATGCCGGTCTCGATGAAGAGTCTGTCGTGACGATGGCTCAACGCCGATTGGGCCTGCGTGGGCCGACGCTCACCATTTCCGCCGCGTGTGCCAGTGGGAACTGGGCCTTGGCCGAAGCGCGTCGCTGGCTGCAACTCGGCTGGGCCGATGTCTGTCTCGCCGGAGCGATCGACAACGGCGTGTCGCCCCTTTCGATGGCGGGTTTCGGAAATCTGCGAGCACTCTCCCGCAAGAACGATGCGCCCCAAGCCGCGTCGCGACCGTTCGAGAAAAACCGCGATGGCATGGTTCTCGGCGATGGCGGTGCCCTCTTCGTCCTCGAACGAGAAACGGATGCCCGCGCACGACAAGCACGTGGCTATGCCGAGGTCTCCGGTTTCGGCGGGACCAGCGACGCCCATCATCTCGTCATCCCCTGTCCTGAACCGGCGCAAGGGATCGCCGCCATGCAACAAGCGTTGCGAAATGCCGGTGTCAGCCCGAGTGAACTCAGCTACATCAACGCTCATGCCACTTCGACCTGCGTCGGTGATGTCGGTGAGGCACGCGTCCTGCAAGCGGTGCTCGGCAACTCGGTCGGCGACATTCCGATCAGTTCGACCAAGAGCATGACGGGCCATCTGTTGAGCGCCGCTGCCGCTGTGGAAGCCGCCGCTTGCTTGGTCGCTCTCGAACGTCAGATGCTGCCGCCGACGATCAATCTCGATGAGACAGACCCGGACTGTGCAATGCTCCGCCACGTCCCGCATCACGCAATCAGTCACTCCGTTTCGGTCGCTGTCTCCAATTCCTTCGGCTTCGGTGGCAACAACACGTCGCTCGTCCTGCGGGCTGTCGCCTGATTGATAGCTCAACGTGTCATATTGTTTCATCCGCATCAGACAATGACGCCAGCAAACCTCCGCCACGATGGCGAGTCTTTCACGGGGGACTGATGCAACTCAATACCCGGCACTCGTCCCTTTCGGACCATTGATCGCGGGCAGTCCAAGTCGCTTGCGACACTCATCCAGAATGTCTGCCGTCTTGCTCGCTCCACACCGGGTGACACCGAGTTCTCTCACGGCGAGCAACCCTTCAAAATCGCGGATGCCTCCCGCCGCCTTGACCTGCAC
>JAYTXB010001149.1:0-8703 GCA_043743205.1 Schlesneria sp. | reverse complement strand
CACGATCCCGGTTACTTTGAAGATGCGGCGCGGAATTGATGACTCGAACGAGAGTCGCGATCGCTTCTATCGCATTCTGGACGGTGCGTTTGAGCGAGGTGCCGCAGCGATCACGGTGCATGGTCGCACTGTCGAGCAGAAGTATGTCGGGCCGAGTAATTGGGACTTTCTGCGCGAGGTGAAGCAACACGCGGGTTCGCGAGTCATTCTCGGTAGCGGCGACTTGTTCACCGCCCAAGCGTGTCTCGACATGCTGGCTCATACGGGCGTCGATGGTGTGACAGCGGCGCGCGGCGCGATTGGAAACCCCTGGATTTTTCAACAGGCCCGCGCGTTGGTATCCGGTCAGCCGTTCCCCGTACCTGACCTCGTCGAACAGCGGCGAGTCTTGGAAATGCAGTGTGAACTGTATGTCGCGAACGGTGACGCGGTGACGGCGCACTCCACGATGCGCATGTTCGGAATCAAGTTCGCGCGACTCCATCCGCTACAGGCCGAAGTTCGCAATGCGTTCGCGCGGTCTCGCACTTTGGTCGAATGGAGTGGCGTGCTGGACGAGTGGTACTCGCCCACGCCGAACTGCGCTGAACGGTCTTGAAAGCCGCCTCCCATTGGCCCGTTTTCCAACGAAGGCTGACTTCAGCGATCATCCGCTTTCTTTCCTCCTCCGATCCGGGTTGCCGTCGCGAACTCAACTGAGACGTTTCCGACAAAAGTCAAAACAAGGATTCTTCGCGAGATTCCCGAGTCTGGGGCCTCACAGCACCCGGCTCACAGGACTTCTGTCGGAGGCGTCAACCGAGCAACTCGATCAGCGTTTGATGTCGATACGCGAAGATGCGTTCCAGGTCTTTCCTCACCGCCAGCCAGTGAATCACCGCGCCGCCCAGGACCGCGTAATCGACAGCATCGCGGACGAGCGTTCCACCGTGAGATTCTTCAAACGTGTGCAGATGATGCCACAGCCGATATGGCCCGCGCAGCTGACGATCGACGAACCGAAACGGTGGCTCCCATTCGCTGATCTCGCTTTGCCAGCGGATCGGGATGCCGTGGAGACGCAGTCGGTAGTCGATCTTCGCTCCCGCAAACATGGCCACCGGCTGCGGAGTCAGCACGTGAAAGTGCAACCATGGTGGCGTGAGGTCTTCCAGTCGATGGGCATCTGCGAAGAACTCGAACACCGCACTAATTTCGCGCGGAAGCCAAATCTCAGCAGAGAGCCGGTACGTACTTGGCAACGTCGGGTGAGGAGAAATATGTGGTGACGATTTGCCGGTGATTGGCATGGAGTGCGGCCGTCAAATGCAGGACGAAATATCGAAAATTGTCAGCCCCTCGTCCGGCAGTTTCGACCACGGGACGGCAGGACACGGCCTACCGAAATCAGCTCATTTTGGGCCGTGAGTTTGAGCAGCCCAACGGAGGAATTCAGTCAGATGTTTCGGCGTAGTCAGGAGTCCCCACGCCAAACTGAGGGCGACACCGAACTACAAAACATCCAAGCATCACCTCAAGTTATAGGCCCGGTGATTCGGAACGACCACGGCGTGACGGCCTTCCAAGAGTCCTGCTCTGCGCGAGGCTGAGTGCCTCGGCGTTACTTTACACGGAACCGCTTCATCCACTTGCGGTCGATCCAACTCTTCAACGTGCAAGCCCAGACGCTGTGAGACGTGAATCCCAAGTAATCAAGAATGGCAGTGCCATCGCCACACGCGAGCAACGACAAGAAGCGGCGTTGTGGACGGTATTCCCGCAACCGCTTTCCGGCGAAGTAGCGGCGTAGGTTCTTCCAGAGCACGGGGCCTTGTCGCACGGCATAGACGCCCGCTTTGGGGACGAGCGCTCCTTCAATGTCGGCGGCGTCGCCCGTGATGAAAACGGGTACGTTCGCGGTGGATTGAAGGGTGCGTCGCGCCTGCAAGAAACCGCGCTCCGATTTGGGAAGCTCGAACCCGCGCAAAGCCATGGGGGGCGAGGCACCGGCAGCCCAGATGACGAGGTCGGCACGAATCCGTTCACCCGACTCCAGCACCAGTGACGAAGGGCCTTCGTCATCGCAGTCGATCACGGGTGAACCGAGATGGAGATCGATGCCGCGCAACTTCAAGAGCTTGTTGACGCGATGCAGTGTGCGCGGCGCGAAGTCCGGGAGAATCGATGCCTGGCCGTCCACGATGCGTACATCGGCAGGCAGTTCTAATTCATGTTTGTGTTGTTCCAAGCAAAGCGCCAGCTCCACGCCAGCCGCTCCCGCACCGACAACGACGATCTGAAGCAACTCGGGACCGGGAGCCATCCGCCACTGTTCGACCAATTCGCTAAACCGAACGCTAAACCGCTCCAGAAACGACGTGAGCGGCTTCACGCTGATGAGAATCCGATGCGCCTGCCACAGCGGTTCGGCGGCGGGTACGGAACCGATGTTGATCGCGGCCACATCAAATTTCAGGGCCGGCTGATGCGCGAACTCGATCACACGCGTCACCGGGTCGAGGCGGTTGGCACGATCAACAATCAACTTCACTCCACAGTATGTGCAGAGCTTCGGCAGGTCGATCAACATCTGATCTGGCGCGTACATCCCTGCCAAAGTGGAAGGCAGCATGCTGCTGTAAGCGGCGCGATCAAAAGCCGTCACAAGTGTCAGCTCGACGCCGGGAATCGGCCGTCGTCGCCACCAAGTCAAGATTTGTAAATGTGCGTGACCGGCTCCGATCAGGACGAGTTGTTTCGGTGGAGGCGGTGGAAGTGTGGGTGCCACGGGTGGCTTCGGCACGACGATCGGAACGAGAGTTCCGCTGTCATCGACGAACTCCACCACATCCAAGATGACGGGGGCATCCTGCAATTCGGTCGCGTCACTCACTGCGGCGCTGGACTCGACGATCGCGTCCGAAAACTCGATCTCAACGAGTTCCTCGCGAGCACTGTGGTTCTCTGCGACAGCGGAAGAACTGACATCAGCCGGACGTTTGTCGATCGGATTTGCTCGCACCAAATCGACAAGGGACGCAGTCACCTCGGGAACAGTCGTGGCCTTGGTGGGCTGCTGTTCCGAATCATCTTGTAAGGCGCGCGAAGTGGGCATGGCTGGCAGTAATGATCAGGCGGTAGTGATCAAACAGGGACGGGCAGCGAAGAGTCTCTGCCACCCAATTCACGACGAGCGTCTGGTCTTTCCGATCGTTCACTGAGGCGGTGCAATGCCGAAGTCTTCGATGGTTAGCAGCGCACGGAAAGGCAGGTTGCGTGCAGCGAAGCACGCGGCTCCGCCCTCCTTGCGATCCACGATTCCGACGACGCAGACGACCTCACAGCCGAACTCGACAATCCGATCAACAGCTTGAAGAGCGCTACCGCCGGTCGTCACCACGTCGTCGATCACCACGACTTTGGAACCGGGTCGAACCGGTCCCTCAACATAGCGCTGCGTACCGTGTCCCTTCGCTTCCTTGCGGACTAGAAAACCATCGAGCGATCGCCCGGATTCAGCCGCTGCGACGAGGACTCCACCCACGATCGGGTCCGCTCCAATCGTCATGCCACCGATCGCGTCGAACGGAACATCGTGCAGTAAATCGAGTAACCCGAGACTCACTTGCCGCAGCCCAGTCGAGTGCAGCGAAATCTGCTTGCCGTCGAGGTAGTAAGTCGATTTTTTGCCGGACGCCAGCGTGAAGTCGCCGAATTTCAAAGCACGTTCATGGAAGAGCCGGATCAACTGAGAACGGTCATACATTGACAGACCCTAGGATGAGTGCGTGATGGGGACGGCTCATCTTACTGTCGGCCGCAACGCGACAAAAGAGACGCGATCAGAGACTTCACTGCTCATCCTTAGCTCAAAGCGGGACGTGTCGAGTTTTGAGGTCCATCAATCACGAAACCAGTTACGGTAGGCCCCGAAGACTTGACCGCACCCTACAACTCTCTCAACTTCAAATTGGATGGAGCCGTGTTACAGGCTCAGGGACAATCCCGTTTTGAAGTCGGGCAAGCGGTCCAAGAGGTTGAACCTTCGCAGGCCCATTGTTTTCGCTCGCTTCAGCAGTCAAGTTCTCTGATCGCCACACGCTGCTTTGCAACCGGAGAAGGCTCAGCCCCTCCTCCAATTACAGACAACGATTGCTGCCCGACCTCATCGCTCTAACTCTCTGATCCAGTCCTCGGCTTCCATCAGATTAGATAGCAACACGTCGGGTTCTGTCGTGGCCAACTGGTTGATGGTAAACATTCCCGTGGCAACGGCGACCGAGCGGGCACCGATCGCGCGGGCACAGCGGACATCACTGGGTGTGTCGCCGATTACCCAAATCTGGGATGGGTCGGTTTCAGGCAAGTGATCGCGATTCAAAACCGCGAATGCCTCGCGTGCGACATCGTCTCGCTCCAAGTGATCATCACCGAAGCCGCCCATGCGGAAGTGATCGAGCAGCCCGTAGTGATTCAACTTCAATCGAGCACCTTCCGCGAAGTTGCCCGTCAGGAGGCCAAGAAACAGATCGTCTCGCTGGCCGAGTTGATCAAGTAACGTCGCGACTCCGGGCAAGATTCCGCCTTCGCGTTCTCGCAGCGATGCGGGAAGCAGCGCGAGATACGTTCGCACGTATCGAGACCAATTCGCATCCGTCGCGGGGATTGAATAGTAGTGGAACAGATCGCGCCCGATGGCACGATCGGTTCGTCCCGCAGCCGGGATATTGAAGACCGGCCGTGTCTCTCCGAACTCGCGCGCGAGCGCCTGCTCCATCGCCGCTTGGCCCGCACCACCCGCATCAATCAATGTGCCGTCGATATCGAACAACAAGACCTGCAAGTGCCGGACTCCAGTGTGAGGCTGCGTTCAGGAACGCGATCCACCGCCTGTTGGAAAACGTCGAACTCGGAATTCGTGTTCTCGGCGTTCCCCTTAGAAATCGCCGCGAGACACTTTCAGCAAGCGGTTAGCCGAACAAATCCATGATCGGCTCACCAGTCGAGAGGGGCCGGGTAAAGCCATCTCGGCCGAGTCGCATATCTAACGGCACACCGAGCGAATGGAAGATCGTTGCGCCAAGGTCTTGTGGGCGAACCGGCTTGTCTTTGACGTAGGCTCCGTGCTTGTCGGACTCGCCGTAGACGCGACCGCCACGGACGCCACCGCCGGCAACGATTGTCGAGAAACAGGAAGGCCAATGTTGGCGACCGGGGTTTGCCGCACCGTTCTGATTGATGTTGGGAGTCCGACCGAACTCTCCGGAGACGACGACCATCGTGTTCTCCAACATGCCGCGATCATGCAGATCGGTGAGCAGCGCCGAGAGTCCTTCATCGAGGCACGGCAGGCACCAACCCATACCATACGAACCGCTGCCGAAGGCGTTCCCCATTCCCATCTCACCGCCGTGCATGTCCCAACTTGAGGCGGGAGGTCCACCGCCGCCGTTGGGTGACGGCCCGGTCCAACCGTTGACCGTGACGAAGCCAACGCCCGACTCAATCAGCCGCCGTGCGAGCAACAGGTTCTGTCCGAGCGGATGCATCCCATAGCGGTCTCGCACAGCCTGCGGTTCGCGATTCAACTCAAACGGCTCACGACCTTCTGAGCCGCTCGTCAGATCGAAGGCGCGGCCGTGCAGGTCTTGCCAATCGGTCGTCGCGCGATGGCGCGCGTTCTCGCGGGCCGAGGGACTGAGTCCGTCCAGTAAGCGACGCCGGTCGAGCATGCGTCCTGTCGGCACTGTCGCGATCAACTCATCTGGAGCCGTGAAGTTCGGCAGCGCCGGATGATTCGTCGCGGAGCCAACAAACAACGGGCTGTGCATCATGCCAAGATGCCCGCCGTTTCCGATGTTGACCGCGCAGAAGACCGGATCGCCGACACACTTGATGAGCCACATGTACGGCGCGATCGACTTCTCGTCTGGTCGAGCTTTCGACAGGATCGAGCCGATGTACGGTGCGTCGAGCGGGGCTTCGGCCTGACCACTCAAGAGATGGTGCATCGCGTCGAAGTGATTGCTGATGTTGCCGACGTGCGTCATCGACCGAATCAGCGCGATGTGATCGGTCAGCTTCGCCAGGCGCGTGTGCATCTCGTTGATCTGCATCCCCGGTACCGAAGTCGCGATCGGGCTGTACGGCCCGCGAATCGTGTCGGGCGCGTCCGGTTTCAAGTCCCAAGTATCGAGATGACTCGGCCCACCGCACAACAAGATGAAGATGCACGACTTCTTCGCCGCTCCCTTGCCCAACCCCTGCTTCGGGTCCACTCCCGCCGCAACCATACCGGGCAAGCCGAGCGGCAACGCACCGATCCCCGCCGCTTGAAGCATTTGACGGCGTGAGACCGAAGCGGAGGGCTGCTGTGAATCGTTCTGGAATGGACTCATGAAGCATTTCCTTTCAAACGGATCGACCGAAGTTCGGGACTCATGGCTGAAAATGTGAGACTGCTGCCGCCGCTAAACTCTATCACGGCTGCTTCACCGCATCACAGACCAATTGGTAGTAGTCGGCAATCTTGTAGTCCTTGGCAGGGGGAGCGAGGTCCGACTGCCGAATGACAATCAGGTCGAGGCTCGGCACGATGAAGATGTTGTTGTCCCATTTGCCGAGCGCGGCGTATGCGTCCTTGGGAACGTGCGGCCACTTGTTGGTTGTGTTGTTCCACCAGAGGTAGCCGTACGACTTGTTCAGTTCCTGCGACGGAGCGATCGACTCCTTCAACCAAGCGGCCGGAACAACCTGCTTGCCATTCCACTGGCCGTCGTGTCGCACCATCCAGCCGATGCGGGCGAGTGATCTCGCCGTCGTGTGGCAACCGGAGTAAGGGAGCGCGAAACCTTCACGACGTTCCCACGTCAGGTCATCCGCGCGGATGCCGATGGGGCGGAAGAGGCGTTCATTCAGGAACTCGTCGATCTGCTGGCCTGTTGCCTTCTGAAAGACCGGGCTGAGCAACGCGAGTCCCGTATTGTTGTAGTCCCACTTCGCACCCGGCGCATGATCCATCGCGGCCGTCTTCAAGGCATAGCTGAAGAGATCGTCGCGTTGACCAATACCCGGATCGTTGTGAACTCCCGAAGACATGCTCAGCAATTGCTTCACAGTGATCGTTCGTTTGCTGTCGGGACTCGCCTCGGGAAGGTATTTCCCTACGGTGTGATCCAAAGCCAGTTTGCCATCGGCGATGGCCAAGCCGGTCGCCATGCTGGAGAGTGACTTGCTCGTGGAATAGGCCGCGAACTTGGACTTGGCAGTTGCGTCACCGAAGTACCACTCGGCCACGATTCTCCCGTGACGAACCACGATCCCCGACTTGCTGTTGTGAGTCTCCAGCCACACCTTGGCCTTCTCCAACGCGGCCGCGTCCATATCCAGACTGGCTGGAGTCGCGATCTCCCAGTCTTCGCCCGGCCACACCGTCCGAACGGTTTGAGCCGATGCTCCACGCACGCCGATCACGACCGCCAAAATCGTCAGCAATACTCGATAAAGCATTGTTTCTTCTCCGGGTGAGTTTTCAGATGGAGGCCACTGTTCCACCGTGGCTGTGAACTTGCCAAGCCGATCAGCCGTGGATCACTGCGGTTATACATGAGATCGGTAAGAATTGATCGTTCGGCGTGGTTAGGAAATTTTGCGCGGTGTCGTCGCGAAATGAACGGGCTTGGCGTGCTGTTGGGAATTGAGCGCGATTGGAATCTCAGCCACCTGTCCGTGGCTCGTTTCATCGCGGTCACTGTTCGATTGAACGCTGGGTCATCATGATCCGAATTGCTGGCCAAGGTCCGACGACCGTGGTGTGTGGCAACCTGATTCTCAACGGAAACACAAAGGGAGACAGAGACGATGTGCATGAAGAGGCTCGCAATTTTCGCGGCGTTGGTGTGGGGTGGATCGTGGTCGCCGGCTGTGGCTGTGGCGGCGGAGCCGATTCGACTGTGGGAGGGAGAGGCTCCTGGCGCGTTGGGCCAAGCGGATCAAGATGTTCCGACGCTCACGCCGTATCTCCCCGCGAGTGACAAGGCGAGCGGCACAGCCATCGTCGTTTGTCCCGGTGGTGGTTACGGGGGACTTGCGCCGCATGAGGGCGAAGGCTACGCGAAGTGGCTCGCCGACAACGGTGTCGCCGCGTTCGTGTTGAAGTATCGACTCGGGTCGAAGGGCTATCGGCACCCGGTCATGTTGGGAGATGCCTCCCGCGCGATCCGGTTTGTGCGAGCCAAAGCCGCAGACTGGAAGCTCGATCCCAAGCGGGTCGGCATCATGGGAAGTAGCGCGGGCGGTCACTTGGCCTCCACGGCGGTGACACACTTCGACGCAGGCCAAGCCGCCGCCACCGACGTGATTGACCGACAAAGTTCGCGTCCTGACTTTGGCATCCTGTGCTACGCCGTGATCACGATGCAGGATGGAGTCACCCACGGCGGCTCGAAACGAAATCTGCTCGGCGACAAACCCGATCCAGACTTGGTCGAACTTCTCTCCAACGAGAGGCGGGTCACGCAGGAAACTCCCCCGTGCTTCGTCTGGAGCACCGGCGAAGACAAAGCGGTCCCGGTCATGAACTCACTGCAATTCGTGCTGGCGTTGGAGAAGTCAGGGATCGCCTACGACTTCCACGTCTATCAAAAAGGCCAGCACGGCATCGGCCTGAGCGAAGGCAAGAACGGGGTCACTGCAAACGATATCCACCCGTGGGGAAAGGACTTA
>JAYTXB010001148.1:0-1572 GCA_043743205.1 Schlesneria sp. | reverse complement strand
TTGGTCGTCTGCGGTTCCCAAACATGATTGGGGCGATCTTCCGAGCTGAGGAGCAGCGCCATTTCGATGCGGCTGGCGGGCGAGACTTCAAATTTGAGTCCGGTCGAAAGCTCGACTGTGTGCGTGCCGACTTGTCCGAGCAAAGCCGTGATAAGCGGTGCGCGAACTTGGTCGCGAAAGCCGCGCGAGTCGGAGGCGCGCTGTTCAGCCGCACGCAATAAATCAAATATGGCATAACGCAGAACATCGTCTGCTCCCGCTGCGGCCAACGCACTCGCTAGGTTCGGTTCGGCTGTAGTCATCGTCGGCAGGTCTCTCGATAGATCAGACTAGGGGCAATCACAATCGGAACGGTCACAGCTCAGGCCAAGTCAGATCGCGTTGTGAAATCAGAGCCACTTCGCGCGGCCATTCAACGGCCACGGCCAGGTCGTTCCAACGAACGCCGGTCGAGCTTGCTGCATGGTATTCGCGAGACATTTGATAGAAGACTTCGGAGTCGTCAGTCAGCGTTTGAAAACCGTGGGCAAACCGTTCGGGAATATACAGTGATCGGTGATTGGTCGCGGAGAGTTCAAAGCCTCTCCAACGGCCATAGGTCGGGGACTCAGGGCGGAGATCGACGATCACGTCGAAGATTGCACCGCGTGTGCAGCGGACCAGTTTGGTTTCGGCGTGAGGTTCGCGTTGGAAGTGCATCCCGCGCACTGTCCCTTGGCGGCGATTGATCGAGATGTTGCACTGAGCCAAGCGGGGGTTGAGGCCACGTTCCTCGAACTCTTTCGCACACCAGGTGCGCGCGAACGCACCGCGCTCGTCGGAGACGAGTTCCGGCTCGATGAGCCAAGCACCGGTGAGTTCAGTCGGGTGAAAGATCATGCGGGGAGTTGAGGCTGACTGCGAATCACGTTGAAAGATTGAAGAGGAGACCTTCGGTCGGGCGTTTCGGCGGGGTCGGGAGACCCGCGCCGAACAACAGATTCAGGCTACGCGGACGTTGGGGATAGGGATGATGAACTTGCCACCTTGGTCTCGGTACTGCTGCTGTTGAGCGAGGATTTCGTCGGCGAAATTCCAAGTTAGGAGCAGGCAATAATCGGGACGATCAGAGAGCAACTTTTCGGGGTCATAGATTTTTAATCGTGTGCCGGGCGTGTAATGCCCCTGCTTGACGGTGCTGCGATCGACGACGTAGTCGAGCGTGTCGGCTCCGATGCCGAAGTAGTTCAGCAGTGTGCTGCCCTTTGCAGACGCTCCATAAACAGCGATCCGTTTGCCATCGGCCTTGAGCGACGCCAATAACCCGGCCAACTCACGGCGCAGCGCTTCGACGCGCAGTCCGAAGTCGCGGTAAGAGGCTTCCGCATCGACCCAACTCGATTCTTCTGACAACAGATTTCGCACGGACTCACCAACGACACACGTTCCGGCGTGACGAGCGAAGATGCGGAGCGATCCGCCGTGAATGGGGAGTCGCTCGACTTCGACGATTTCCAAACGATGTCGCCGGAAGAGGCGGTCGAGAGCCGTCAGTGAGAAGTAACTGAAGTGCTCGTGATAGATCGTGTCGAA
>JAYTXB010001147.1:0-1504 GCA_043743205.1 Schlesneria sp. | reverse complement strand
GGTGCCGTGAGGCCCTGGATTCTTCGCCGAAAAGTCCGGGGCCTCACGGCACCCGGCTCGCCATATCCCGACAGTTGTTGATGCACCGGTCCCTAAACGGCGAAGACGGTTTCCGAAACAAGTGATTCGAGATTGTGAGAGCGTGATGCAGACTGAACGAGTCTCCCGAAAACAAATGGTCGCGGTGCATGTCATTGCTGTAGTGGCACTGGTCGCTTCGTGGGCGGCCGGTTCGCCGGTGGCGCATCAGCGCGTTCTAAACGAAGTCGGCGTCTCGCGTACCGTGCAATTGGTGGCCATCCCGCGCACGAAGCCGCTCATCATCGAGCCGCTCTACGACGATGCCGAAGTGGTGAGTGACGAGGAGTTGGCAGCGGTCCTCGCCAAAATCCGGCCGAAGTTCGCAAAAGAGAAGCTCAAGTCGAACTATGTCGAACATGCGATTCGCGCCTGGTGGCTGAACGCGAAGTTCCGCGATCCGAAGGTCATGTCGGGCGAAGCTCTGAAAGATCACCTCGTCGATCACGGCCAGTTCTTGGCTTCGTGGGGCAAGGACATCGCTCCAATTTTGCAGGACCGTCCCGACGGTGTGGCCGTTCGCTGGGGCAAGGAAGAGTGTGCTTCGGTCCATCACGATCACTGGTTGGCGTGCCTGACTGAAGCGGGAGTCGATCTGCACGAACCGGTCTTCACGCCGAACCGCCGTCGCGAAGTGGCCGACGTTTTGCAAGAGGCTCTGCGTGACTTCCGACTCGATGAAACGGAAGTCGAGTGGTCGGCGCTCGCGTTTGGACTCTGGATCGCTCCGCAGAAAACGTGGACGACTCGTCACGGTCGCGAGCTGTCGTTTGACTTGCTGGCCGAACGATTGATGCGCGGGCACAAGCGGTTTGGAGTCTGTAGCGGCACGCATCGACTGTACTCGTTGATGGTCCTCGTGCGACTCGACGACAACCACGACTTCCTCTCCGATGCCACGCGGTCTCAGATCATGGAGCATCTCAAGTCAGTGCGAGACCTGATCGTGACCTGCCAGTTCCCCGATGGCCATTGGCCTTCGAACTGGGCCGACGGAGCCGACGCTCTCAAGAAGCCGATCGACGATGAACTTTTCAAGAAGGTCATCGCCACGGGACATCATTTGGAATGGCTCGCGATCGCTCCGGAAGAACTCCATCCGCCGCGCGAGTTCATTCTCAAAGCGGCCGACTGGGTGATTCAGACGACGACCGAGCAATCGGAGAGCGACATCGCGGGGAAGTACACGTTCTTCAGTCACGTCGGTAATGCGCTGGCACTCTGGCGAAAGACGCACCCGTCCGACTTCTGGATGAAGTGGGAAGCGACGCACCCGCCGCTCGTGGAAGAACTCGCACCACCACCGAAGACCGACGCACCGAAAGCCGATGCGAAGGAAGCCGCACACGATTGAGGCGGAACGGAGTTCCGTGCCTTCTGCCTCATTCGTGCTCCGGCCCTGCCATCCGTGCGATCACTTCTTCAA
>JAYTXB010001146.1:0-4045 GCA_043743205.1 Schlesneria sp. | reverse complement strand
ATGGTCGTGACACTGGGCGCAACCGATCTGCGTCCCCAGGAAGATGCGCACCGTATTGTTCATCGAGTCGAGCGGCATCCCCGAATCTCGCAGGATGTAACCGGAAGCGGGGTTGTCCCAAATCTTCCCCTCGGCCGTGAGCATCTCGTACACAAACTTGTCGTAGGGCTTGTTGGTCTCCAGCGATTCCTTGACCCACTCGCAGTACGGCTGGCCGGGAACGTTGTTGGTCAACTGCCCGTTCTTTAACCGCAGAATGTCCGTCCAATAGTTGTAGAAATTGCTCGCATAGCCGATCTGTCCCAGCAGCATGTCGATCAGCTTCGACCGTTTGTCGTGATCGGTGTTCCCCGAGAAAGCTCGCACTTGTTTGTACGTCGGGATTGTGCCGCTGATGTCCAAGTAAACGCGACGAATGAATTGCTCGTCCGAGGCATTGGGGTTGGGCGTGACCTTGTACTTTGCGTAGTTGGCGTCAATCAGCGAGTCGATCTTCGCCGCAGAAGCCACGACCTTCGCTCGCGAACTGCTATCGACCAACGTCGTTTTGACCTTCCGCTCGGGAACGGGTGGTGGCGGCTCCGTTTTTTTCTTGTTCGACTTGCCGGTCTTGTTCTGCTGAGCCAGTGCTGGCGAGGGACCAAACTCCGACCACGACCAGCCGATCGCAACGGCCAGTATCACGACACCACCCAGCGACCACTTCGACCACGAATGAAGTACCAACATCTTGCGAGACCCTTTCCTCAAACAACGGCACGCTGTGGGCACCGACCAATCATCAGAAAAACCTTCCTGCGAGCGAGCGTATCACCGAGCGTGATCCACCTCGATGTCCACTTCGGCGCGAATCGAACCGAATCGCTGAGAGTGAGTAAGGTCGTTTCCATTCGCCCCAGACGCGATCAGAATTCCTGAATCGCCCGCGAATTTCAAGTCGCTCACCGACGAACGACCATCCTTTGCCTGTTCTCGCTGGCATGGCTATCATCCGCACCGCTTTCGCAGCCGGTTGAGTCGCCGGTCGCAACAACCACTTTCCCATCAGACCCACCGCACCGATGGCCGACTACAACAAGTACGATCCGCGCGTCGATTCACTCGTCATGGAATCCCTCACCAACTGGGACCCGTCCGTGGGCAAGCTGAGTGACGTGGACAAAGCGGTCATGGCTCAACTGGTCCATCGCGCGCCAGAAAAAGCGGCGAAGGTCAGTTACTTCCGATCGCACACCGGTTTCACTCGTGAGATCACCGTGACGGTCGATGACATCGCCCGCATCTACGATGAGCAAACCGCACGCTAATGATGCCCCGGCTCTCGTGACTCACACCAAGCGAATGAGCTGAGTTCTCTCCGCTGCTTCACTCACTTCGCCGTCACGTCAGCCGTTTGCAGTGTGCGGCCTTTGGCCGCGTTGAGCCGATCAAGTTGAGTCTTGATTCCGGTAGCCTTTTCGGCAGCAGCCTTCATCGCGGCATCGGTATCAACAACTTGCTTCTGTTGTTCCGGCGTGACCACGGCCGCAGCAACAGCCTTGTCGGCGTTGGCCTTCGCGGCCACAGCCGTCTCCATCGCGGCCTTCAGTTTCGCAGCCGTATCCACGACCGCTTTGTCGGCGACGACTTTCACAACAGCGGCGGCATCGCGTGCAGCCTTGGCCGCATTGAAGCTGATGGTGGTTGTGCCGAACGCTTCGCTCTTCGCGGGAAGTTGCTGAACCGAAGCGGCTTTCAACTTGGTCAGTTCTGACAGAGCAGCCAAAGCGTCGGACGATTTCTTCGTAGCGTCGGCCGCTGCTGCTTTGACGGTCGCATCATCCGGCTTGGCTTCGAGGGCGAGCAGGGCTTGTGTCGCAGCCGCATCGGTCGCAATGACGGCATCCAGTGCCCCCTTCAACTTGACGGAGAGGTCAGCCACTTCTTTGTTCCCAGCGTCTCGTTCGGCAATCGCTTTTGTTTGAGCCGCTTGAGCCGTCGTCATCGCAGTGTCGGCCACGGTCAACGCTTGAGTCTTCGTCGCGGCATCGGTGTCAGCAGCGGTCTTGGCTTTGGTTGCCGGATCAATCGCCGCTTGAGTGTCATTCGCCACTTTGACCGCTGCGTCCGCTGCCGCTTTGCGATCCGCGATGGCTTTGTTGAGTGCGGCCAGAGTTGCAGTCACTTGAGTCGCTGCGACATCGGCGGCAGCGAACTCCTGAGCGGTCGCTTCGATGCGCTTGGCCAACGACGGTGGATTGGTAGCAAGTTTCCCAATGACAGCTCCGTCCTTCGCATTCCAGACGTGAATGGCTCCCGTCAGATCGCCACACAGCATCCGATCGGACTCGACATCGAAGGCGACTTCCATCCCGAGATCACCGAGTCCCGCGAAACCTCGCAGCGCCCCGCCGTTCATGTCCCACAGCTTGGCCTGGTTGTCTCGCCCCGTCGAAGCAATGCGGTTGTCGCGCGTGATCTCGACCGACGAACAGCCTCCTCCATGAGCGCCCCAGTTCTTGATCTGATTGCCGTTCTGCATCTCCCACAAACGGATCGTGGTGTCTTCGCTGCACGAGGCAAGAATATTGGAATCAGGCGCCCAACTGACATCGGTGATCGCGCCGGTGTGACCGGTCAGAAAATAGAACTCACGCCCGGTGAAGGCTTCCCACACGAACAACCCGTTGCTCCGATCGGCCGTCGCGAGCAAGACGCCATCGGGACTGAACTCCAGCGCCGTGATCCAGTCGGTGTGCTTGGTTTTTTCGTAGAGCAATTCGCCCGTCGAGACATCGTAAACGCGAACCACTTTTTTCGGTCCACCCAATGCGATCTGAGTCTGGTCGGGACTGATGTCGGCAGCGAGAACCACGTCATACTCAGAGCCCACTTCAGCGATTCGCTTGCCCGTCTTCACGTCCCAAACCACAACCTTGCCCGAGTGCGAACCTCGTCCGCCGCCTGCCATCAAAAGTTGACCATTGCGGCTGAACTTCAGAATGTGCGCAACCCCTTCCGGGAACGGCAAGACACCCGACATTTCCAGCGTCTTCGTGTCGTACAGGAACACCTGTTTGTGGCCAGCCACTGCGGCGACGGACGACCATGGATTGTTGGCCAGCGCCGTGACTCCGTTTCCTCGCGCCGAAACGACCAGCGGATCGATCGGTAGGTTCTCGGGGATCGGCGGAGGCCCGGCCGGTCGCGCGTTTGAAACCTCGACCTTGGCGACGGCCATGTTTTTCTTGGCCTTGGCTTTGCTTCCAGCGTTCTCCAGAGAACCCCCTTCGATCCATTTGCGAATCAAGGTGAGTTGCTCCTCGGGCAACTTCGGCTGGCTCGGCGGCATGACCGGTTCGGATTTGTGTGTTACGACGAGATAGAGCTGACTCTGCGAAGCGTCCCCGTCCGCCCGAATGACTTCACCCGATGCTCCACCCTGCATGGCGAGGTTATAGTTGTCGAGAACCAAGTCCCCCTTCTTGTCATTTGCGTTGTGGCACGAACCGCACTTCTCGCGGAAAATCGGCAGGATATGTTGCTCAAACGTGATCTTTTCTTCTTTGGGAGCCGGCACAACAGCCTTCTCTTGAGCAGACACAGAACCGGCGCAAAGGCCAAGCACAACGACAGCAGTCAGGAAACGTGACATCTCATTTTTCCACGGCAGAGGCGAACGGGGCATCGACCATAATCAAGCGAAAAGCCCGGCTCATTCACGAACCGGGCATCGGCAAAGCGGGCAACAATCTCAATGGTTGAACAGGAATTCACGGCTGTTGAGCAGTGCCCAGAAGACATCGTCGAGCGACTTCTTCACGTCGCTCCCTTCAGCGAAGAGCGGCTTCAAAGCTTCGGCTTCTTCGGGCAGTGGCTTGCGACTGAGGCACTTGATGTAGAGCTTCTCAACAATTTGCTCGGGTGGCAGTTTTTCCTTCAACATCGCCGCGATGATGCCACCCTGTTGAATCTTGTTGTTCGACGTGTCGCCGTTCATGAGATGCAGCGCTTGCGAGAGCGTTGGCTCCATCTTCACTTCACACGAACACGCGGTCTCGCGAGT
>JAYTXB010001145.1:0-5398 GCA_043743205.1 Schlesneria sp. | reverse complement strand
CGATCAGGCATGTCTCGCGTGGTTGAGGTTCGTCATCCGCTCGTTCAACACCACTTGGCTCGATTGCGAGACCAGGCGACTCCGCCGGTGGAGTTTCGCTCGCTCATCAAGCGTCTGACGGAGTTGCTCGCGTATGAGGCGACTCAGGACTTGTTGCTGCAAGATGTCGCTGTCGTCACGCCGCTGACGACGATGACGGGGCGAACGCTCACGCAACAGATCGGCCTTGTTCCGATCTTGCGTGCGGGACTCGGCATGGTCGATCCGATTCTCGACCTGATCCCCTCGGCCGAAGTCTGGCATCTCGGTCTCTATCGCGATGAGGCAACCGCGTTGCCCGTCAAGTACTACAGCAAACTCCCCACGACGCATCCGGTCGATGTCGCGATGGTCCTGGATCCGATGTTGGCCACCGGCGGCTCGGCAACTGCCGCGCTGGAAGCATTAAAAAGCTGGGGCGTTCCGTCGCTCAAGCTCCTCTCTATCATCGCCTCGCCCGAGGGAGTCCGCGCTGTGACGAGCCAGTTTCCCCACGTGCAAATCTTCGTCTGTGCCATCGACGCGAAACTCGACTCACGCAAGTACATCGTCCCCGGATTGGGCGATGCTGGAGATCGCACCTTCAACACGCTGAGGTCTCGGCCGGAATGACGTTTGAAGCGGCGATGTAGGATGGGCACTCCTGCCCGTCCGGCTTTCGCATGACCGCGTGTCGCCAACAAAACGGACGGGCAGGAGTGCCCATCCTACAAATCCCGGCGCTGCTCTTGGGCGAGTTCTTCATTGGCATGGTTTCCCTCACCGAGGTTCTTTCATGGAACGTTGCATCAGTCTGTTCGGGTATCTGGTGATCCTCATGCTGGCCTGGTCGATGAGTTCTCACCGCACTCGCGTGCCGTGGCGAATCGTGATCGGCGGGACGTTGCTTCAGTTCACGCTCGCCTTTCTGGTGCTCAAGACGGAGCTGGGACGACAGTTGTTCCAAGCGGTTGGCGCTGGGTTCACGGCGGTCTTGGGTTACACGACGGAAGGGGCGAGGATCGTCTTTCCCGATGCGCCGGTCGGGCACTTCGCGTTTCGAGTTCTCCCGACGATCATCTTTGTGTCGTGCTTGATGTCGGTGCTGTACCACCTCGGTGTGATGCAATGGATCGTGCAGGGCTTCGCGTGGTTGATGCAACGGACGCTCGGAACGTCTGGAGCCGAGACGCTCTCGTGCAGCGCGAACATCTTCATGGGTCAGACCGAAGCACCGCTGCTCGTTCGCCCGTTCTTGGCGACGATGACATTGTCGGAACTCAACGCGGTGATGGTCGGCGGCTTCGCGACAATCGCGGGGGGAGTGATGGCGGTTTACATCAGTTTCGGCGTGGATGCCGGTCATCTCGTGACCGCCTCGGTGATTTCGGCTCCCGCCGCGCTGGTGATTGCCAAGCTGATGCTCCCCGAAACCGAGTCGCCACAGACGCGCGGTGACGGGCCGATCGAGATTCCGCGTGAGGCAGGCAACATTTTTGAAGCGGCCACGATCGGCGCGTCGGAGGGAGTCAAACTGGCGATCAACGTTGCGGCGATGCTGATCGCGTTCACGGCACTGGTCGCGCTGCTCAATGGATTGCTCGGGTTGATGGGATCGCAGTTCGGCCAGCAGTGGACGATCCAGGCGGCGTTCAGCTACCTCTTCGCACCGATGGCTTGGCTGATGGGGATCGCTTCCGCCGACTGCCTGAAGGCGGGCGAGTTCCTCGGGATCAAGATGGCGCTCAATGAGTTCGTCGCCTATCAAGACTTGGGCCATCTGCTGAAGACGAACCCCGCCGCGCTGGCTCCGCGCACCGTCACGATCCTGACCTATGCCCTCTGCGGTTTCTCGAACTTCACGTCGATCGGCATTCAGATTGGTGGACTTGGCAGCATGTCTCCCGAACGTCGCGGCGACCTCGCCCGCCTCGGCCTACGAGCGATGCTCGGCGGAACACTCGCCTGCAACCTGACCGCCTGCGTCGCCGGTGCGATCCTGTGAGCAACTCAAAGGCGAAGAAACTCTGGCTCTCCGCCATTCCTGTTGGCCCGCAGAAATTAGCCGCAGGGCGCTAGCCTCGGTTAAGCGAAATCGAACCGGGGCTAGCGCCCTGCGGCTGATGTACCACAAGAATCAACACGTTTGGCGGAGAACCGTTTGATACGTCGCGCGGAAGGAGGCGAGGCAATTGTCTCAGTTGGGCCCGTGCGAGGAATAATTCGGCTGTCGGACTTCATGTAGGGTGGGCATTGCGCATCACAGCGGATCACGGATTGGTGGGCAGTACCCACCATAAATTGGAACAACTCAGGCCGTCGAACTAGGGAATGACGTTGGCCTTCTGGTTCTTCTTGTTGGCGTTGTTTTTCTGGCCGTTACCTTGAGCATCGGGGTAAGGCTTGACGTGGGCACGATTGGCCCAAGCTTCCCACTTCGCGGTGAGTTCCTGGACGCGGTCGGGATGTTGTGCCGCCAAGTTGTGCTGTTCGGTGCGGTCAGACTTCAGGTCGTACAGTTCCCATGTGCCGTTGCGTCCGAGTCGGACTAGCTTCCAATCTCGGACACGCACGGCGGCGTTTCCTTCGTGTTCCCAATAGAGTGCGTCGCGTTGAATCGGCTTCCCCGCAAAGGCGGGTCTCAGGCTGCGGCCTTCCAGTGGTTGAATCGGTTGACCGTGAAACTCGGTCGGGTACCTCGCTCTCCCGACATCGACGCAGGTCGCCATGATGTCAATGAGATGCCCCGGTTCATGTGTGAGTCGCCCACTGCTGGCGACGGACTGCTGACCCGTATCACCGCTCACTTTCAGATCGCTCATCCCCCGTGGCCAGTGAGCGATCAACGGTGTGGCGATCCCCCCTTCGTGATTGAAATGTTTGAACCGGCGAAACGGCGTGTTCTGGAGCTGCGCCCACGATTCGCCACAGAACCAATCTGAATCGGCCTGTGTCGGGTCCCCTTTCGTGCGGCCACTTGGCCCGGCTTCCGCGTTGCCGCCGTTGTCGCTCATGAACAGAATCAGCGTGTTGTCGAAGACGCCTCGTTGTTTGAGACCGCTCACCAAGTTGCCGATCGCTGCGTCCATGCGATGCACGCACGCAGCATAGGTCGCCATGAGATGCTCGAACCGGTCTTGCTCTTCCTGCGAGACATCCTGCCACGCACTGACCTCAGCCGGGCGCGGTGCGAGCTGCCACGACTTGTCGATGACGCCGAGTTCGATCTGTCGCGCATGTCGTTGCACTCGCAGTGCGTCCCAGCCGGATTTGTACTGCCCGCGAAACTTCGCGATCGCGTCGGCCGGAGCCTGCAACGGAAAGTGCGGCGCGTTGTGTGCGAGATACAGAAAGAACGGTTGCCGCGCCTCGTTCGCTTCGTCGATGAACTTCAATCCGAACGTCGTCCACAGATCGGTCGAGTACCAATTCTGCGGCAACCGAGCATCATCGGATGTCAGCGCAACTCCATTAAGGAACAGCTTCGCGCGCGGGTCGCCTCCGAAATAAAAGCCGCCTGCTGCCGCGTGAAGACTCCGCTGAAAGCCGCGGCTCTTCGGAGTGACTCCATGGTTGTGACCAACATGCCACTTACCGGCCATCGCAGTGAAGTAGCCCGCCGGGTTGAGGGCTTCGGCCAACGTCACGCATTGATCGTTGAGTCGCCCGCGATAGCCAGGCTGTTGCCGGTCCTCGACCATGTGCCCGACGCCGGTCTGGTGCGAGTACAAGCCCGTCAGCAAGGCGGCGCGCGTCGGACAACACCGCGCGGTGTTATAGAACTGCGTGAACCTCAATCCACTCGCCGCGAGTGCATCCAGATGCGGTGTCGGAATCTCCGAGCCATAACAACCGAGGTCCGAAAACCCCATGTCATCGACCAGGATGACCACGATGTTCGGCGGCACAGGCAGATCACCGTGCACGAAACCCGGACCAATGACTGCCACAAACACCGCCCACAGCGCACACATCCTCTTCATCCGCAGCTCCTTGGTCTGGTTGGCTCTCTGCCGACACACTCATTCCAACGCTACGTGCATCAGAAACGGAGCCGCTCCGGTTGGCAAGGCTGGCCCTGATGATTGATTCCACGTCAGCGCCAAGATTGAAGGCGCGGGTCTTGCGAGGACTTCGATCTTGACCCATCTGGGGGGATGACTAAGCTCCTCGCCCGCTGTGGAGTGGATCGGGCTTTTCCATGAGGGTGAAGCGGCCCGCAGCGATCTCAAGGAGCGATGCCCATGCGGAACTGGTTCGCCAAGCTGACCATCAGTCTTTATCTGTGTGCGACTTTCATCGGAATTGCCGCGCACGCGATGAACTTCGGTACCGGCGCACATCCCGCCATGTACTACGTGGTGTGGGATATGTTCTGCGGTTGGTCGGCTCACGAGATTCGCTATCACGTCATCGCCGAAGGAGAAAGCGGCACGTACTACGACGTGTCTCAAGGCCCGTGGAGTACGTTCAAGCCTTACGGCGATCTGTCGCGTGCGCAGTACGACATTCTGGGAAACGGTCTGCACAAGATCGCCTTGCACACGCTCAAGAGCACAGACCACGAGCCGATCCTGCGCATCGTGGTGGCCGAAGAGGTCTGGCCGAAGAAGTTCAATCTGCCCGATCCACTGTGGAACATGCGGTTCGATGAACCCAAAGATCCGAAGAGCTACTTCTGGGTCAGAACGACGATGGACGGCGACGGCAAGATTCTCAGTCATCGCCCCAACTATCTGGCGTATCTCTACACCGGGACGATCGCCAACAACCCTCGCTTACAAGCCGACACTCAGCGTGGCAAGCCGTTCTTTGCCATCAACCCGACACTTCGCACGGCAGCCTCGGGAGGCGGTCACAGCACGTACATGGGAACCGAGACCGACTGGGGTTCGCCGAGTGCGAACTGAAGCCAGATCGCGCGTTGGCACGTTCTTGTCCCCTCGCTCCCGTCTTCAGCGGAGAGGGATCGAAGGCCGAGCGTTGAAAAGGCTTTGGACCGGATGAGCAACAGATGTCGTCGTACTCAATGCTCAGCACGCGACGAAGCACCACGCGACCATCAATCCAGCGACGGCAGGGAGGCCACTGTGAGACACGACACCGAATCGTTCAGCACGCGAGTTCATCGGTTCTTTTTTGATGAAGAGATTCCCTACGGATTGGCCCTGTGCCGGATTCTGTTGCCGCTGGTGCTGATGGGGATGGTCTTCCCACGTTGGTCGGCGGTGCGTGAAATCTATTCGACGGATGGAGCGACCGCGCCGTTGGCTGTCGGGTATGGCTACTTGGAAATGTTGCCCGAGTTCTCCGGCACGATCGCGGTGGGCTTGTACTCGGTCATGATGCTCGCGTTGTTGTGTGTCTCTGTCGGTTGGTG
>JAYTXB010001144.1:0-9269 GCA_043743205.1 Schlesneria sp. | reverse complement strand
GCTTTGCCCAACAAATGCGAACACTCACAAGATGTAGGGTGGACTGGCCCCCCAACTTTCCAGCTAATGTGGTGGACTATGATTTGTTGGGCAAAGCCGCCTCGCCCTCCCGATACCCCTTTTTCAACAGTCTGCTAACGGGGCACGCTGAATAGTTGAACGATTTCCACCGCGATTCAGTGCAGATGCCATGTTTGCATGCAGGTGCGGTCTTCGCCCCGAAGGGGCCTCGGATACCAGCCCAGGGCCAGCGACCAACGGAAGCGCCGCCCTGGGTATCAGAACGCCATCTTCTTGTGCCCTTAAAGGGCACTGGAATCGGAAACGATTGTTCGACAACTTCACTTCACAAAACTCCTGTGCCCTTTCAGGGCACGTTCATTACACATCCTCAAACCCAGGGCGGCGCTCGCATTCGCTCGCTGGCCCTGGGCTGGTATCCGAGGCCCAGTTGGGGCGAAAACATTGCTACCCAACCCCCTTGTTACTTCACCCCTTGTTTCTTCATCCCACGTTAGGACATCCCGCGTTAGGACATCCCGCGTTAGGACATCCCACTTCTCGGAAAACGATTGTTCGGCACATGACTCGTCCATTGACTACCCACTTTTGTTGTTCACATCTCGACTAAATTATTCATCGTTTGTGTCACTCCCTCCTCACGCCGTCGTTCGATTCCCCACAAAGCCTTCCAGCAACAAGACCGCCAGCAGGGCGCACGCGACCCAGTGCCAGATTTCGTCGTGCTGAAATTCGACGTGACCGAGGGCCGCGTTGTGACTCGCCGATGAACCGTCTTCGTCCGCGAACTTCATGGCGAACCGATCCTCGAACTCCTGACGGCTGCAACGCTCCGTATCCGATTCGCGCGGGCTGGTGTTGACGACCTCGGCGTGCCGCTCGAACTGAAACAGGCCGGGAGATGACGGCGACGAGGAGTTCCAGGCATCGGGCTTCATCGCCACAGCAGCGGCGATCGTTGGCTGAGACTCTGTCGGCTTGACCTCGTTCGCCTTGACGACCTGCGCGACTCGATCGCTCAGGTCCGCTCGCTGCTCGGTATCGACCAGCCTCGTGCGGACTCGGCCTCCCTGCGTCAGGCCGACTTCGTAGCCGAGCAGTTGATGCAGCAGCGGCAGGAACAAACGGCTGCGTGACCAATCGCTCCAATCGCGACCGCAGGAGACCGTCACCCACAGAGCCGTTCCATTGCCGACTCGTCGCTCAAGGACAGCGGGGTCGCCCGACGTGAACTCCATCAGGACGCTCGCGGCGGGTGAAGGAGCGACTTGCGTGTAGGCCGCGAAGATCAGGCGTCTCAGGTCTCCATGCTGCGGGTCGCTGAGCGGCTGCAAGACCGGATGAGATGCGTCCCACTTGTTCAGTCGCCACGGCAGATCGACGGTCACTTTCGGCTCGCCGATCGTACCGACATTCAGCCCCGCATCGGTCAGCGATTGAGTGCTTTGGGCCGTAACCTTGTCTCCCGTGAAGACCAGCAACCCGCCGCCGGTCCTGACGAATGCCGCCAACTGTGCGGCCTCATTCGGCGGCATGTCGCCGACGTTCGCCAGCACGACGGCATCGAACGCGGCGAGGTTGGGCAGCGAAGTCTCCGCCGTGAACGGCAACACGGTTGGAGCGAACGGGCTTTCGGTGAACGATTCCCCCTGCGCCGCCAATCGCAACGCCATCTCGACGAAGTACGTTTCACTGGTGATCGGCGAACTGTGCTCACCGCCGTTCAACACGAGGACTCGATACGCGGGCGTCGCCGAGATTGCGAAGAAACGCTGATTGTCGAACGGCAGGTCATCGTCGTATTCGACCACGACCCGCCCCTGCCACAGGCCCTCACCCAGCGGCGGTAGTTCAAAATCGAGTGCCACCGTCGCACCGGGTTCGAGCTTCACCCGCTCGCGCTTCGTGATCCGCTCGGCCAGCTTTGAGAAGTCCGCTGTCGCGACTTGCGCCTTCGCTGACTCCTGCCTCCTGCTTCCTGACTCCTTCCGTTTTTCTTCGACTCGCCCGATCTCCAACACGACCGGAACTTCGTTCAATGCGAACGCGCCACCGTGTTGGATCGACGCCTTGACGCTCGGCATCTCACCCGGTCGCACCCACAGTCGCGGAGTGCGCACTTCGGTGACAGCCACGTTGTTGACGACCGGGTTGCCCAAGTCATGCAGATGCGACCGGACCTCGGCAGGCAGCGGTTCGACCTCGGTCCAATCGAGTCCCGAGCGTTGCAGGTCGGTGAAGAGATGCAACTGCTTGCGACCGGGCGGAGCCTTCACACAGATGTCTCGCGCCCATGCGAAGACCGCCCCGTAGTTAGTCGCTCCAAACGCAGCGACCGGAGCCTGTAAACGTTCGAGCACCGCCAGCCCCGTCGCTCCTTCGTTCTCTTTCGCGGCCGTGATGGGTCGCACCACGTGATCGAAGAACGCGACTTCGAACCGAGTCCCCGCTCCCGCTCGCTCGACCAACTTTTTCGCTTCAGCTACCGCCTGCTCGATCAAGCGGTCTCGTTCCCCCTTGAGCTGCATCGTCGCCGACTGGTCGATCAGGATGACCAGCAACTCTTTGTCGCCACCCGTCGCCGCCGCCGAGAAATAGGGCCGGGCAAACAGTCCCACCAGCAGCGCGACAAACGCCATCCGCAGCGCCAGCAACAACCACCGCATCACCTTCCGCCGACGAGCGTTCTCCTCCAACACGATCCTCAAAAAACGAATCGTCCCCAACTCGACCCGCTTCGTCTTCAATCGAAAGAAGAGGTGAATCAGGATCGGCACCGCAAGGGCGACCAGTCCGGTGATGAACGATGTTTGAAGAAATGAGGGCATGGGGACGTTCACGAGTCAGAGATCAGAAGTAGTTTCGACGAGGGGTAAGTCGCGGGTTGCTTCATTAAACTTTGGCGCGTCGCACCAAGTAGTCAACCAGTGCCTGATCGAGCGGGTCATCGGTTGTGGATTCGATGTGATCGACGCCTCGGTTGAGGCACGCGCGGCTCAATTCCGTTCGCCAGTTGTTGATGGCGACGAGATATTTCTCGCGGACGCCCTCGGCGTGAGTCGTGATCTCCTCGCGCGTTTCCAGATCGCTGAAACAGATGTTGCCGTCGAGCGGCAAGTCACGCTCCCACGGATCCCAGATTTGAAAGGCAAGGACTTCATGCTGGCGGTAGCGAAGCTGGTCCAGCCCTCGCGTGATAGCCTCCATGTCGTCGAAGAAGTCGCTGATGATGACCACCATGCCACGGTGACTGCACAGTTCCGCCGCTTGATGAAGTGCTCGCGAGGCATCCGACTTTGGCCGAGCCTTCGTGGTCGCGATGACTCGCAGGATTTCGTCCAACTGATGCGGTTTCGCTCGTGGTTCGAGATGCGCGACGACCTCATCGGCGAACAGCGTGATGCCCACCGCGTCGTGTTGCTTCAATGCCAGATGAGCCAGCGCCGCCGCGAGCGTCGTCCCATACGAGAGCTTGCTGACACCCTTGTTCGCGCACTCCATCGACCCGCTGATATCGACCAGCAGGTGCAGGTTCATGTTGGTCTCCGCATCGAACTCCTTGACGTAGAGCTTCTTCGTGCGTGCGTACAGCTTCCAATTGACATGCCGCAGATCGTCCCCCTGCGCGTACTCACGATGCGAAGCGAACTCAACACTGAATCCCACGAACGGACTGCGATGCAAGCCGTGCAAGAACCCTTCCACGACGCCGCGCGCACGCAGCTCCAGGTTGTCGAGCCGAGAGAAGAAGACGGGATCGGTCAAAGCTGAAAGAGTCGAGTTCATGGCCATCTCATTTTTCTACCCTCAATCTTCCGACCCTCACTTCCGGCCAGAGAGGGTCGGAAGATTGAGAGTAGAAAAGTGAGAGCCGTCGCCTGCATGGCTTACTTGTCAGTGGGAACTGCTTCGAGCAGGCGATTCACGAGACCGTCGCTGTCGATGTTGTCGGCGCGCGCATGGAAGTTGAGGACGAGGCGATGCCGCAGCACGGGATGCGCGACGGCCTTGATGTCTTCAAAATCGACGTGATATCTGCCGGCGAGGATCGCTCGCGCTTTCGAGCCGAGGACGAGGAACTGGGAGGCTCGTGGACTGGCTCCGTAAGAGATGTATTTGTGGATCGCCTCCAGCGACTTGGCCGACGCGCCGGAGTCCGGCATCCCAGGTCGAGTCGCCGCGACCAGCCGAGCGGCGTATCGCACAACGCTGTCCGCCACCGGCACGCCGCGCACGAGTTCTTGAAGTCGCAGCACTTCGTCGGAATGTAGGACCGCTCCCGCCTGCCCCGTCACATTACTCGTCGTTCCTTTGATGATCAGCACTTCTTCGCTGACCGTCGGGTACTTGACCTTCAAGTTGAACATGAACCGATCGAGCTGCGCTTCCGGCAGCGGATACGTTCCTTCCATCTCGATCGGGTTCTGCGTCGCGACGACGAAGAACGGAGGCTTGAGTTTGTAGGTCTCGCGCCCGACGGAGACCTCGCCTTCCTGCATGGCCTGAAGCAACGCGGCCTGAGTCTTCGGCGGCGTGCGGTTGATTTCGTCGGCCAGCAGGAAATTGGTGAAGATCGGTCCCTTTAGAAACTCGACCGAGTGCTTGCCGGTCGCATGGTCCTCTTCCATCACGTCGGTCCCCGTGATGTCCGCCGGCATCAGGTCAGGCGTGAACTGAATGCGCCGAAACTCCATCTCCAACGTCTTGGCCAGCGTCCGCGCCATCAACGTCTTGCCCAATCCCGGCACGCCCTGCAACAGGATGTGGCCTCGGCACAGCATTCCGATTAGCAGCGAGTCGATGATCTCGTCCTGACCAATGACGACCTTGCCGAGTTCTTGTTTGATCTTGGTTCTCGCCTCACGGAGTCTCGCGACTGCGGCGGCATCATCATTGGGGAGTGTGTTCGACATCGAAGTGGTCCGTCATGTGGAAGGTGATCGAGAAAGCCATCTCACGGATGGGACGCTTCGGTCAGACTGTTTTATCTTTGTGAGACAGCCGCAGAAAGAAGGCATTTATCGCAGTCAGTACCGCCGCAACGAACAGCCAGAAGACCACGAGCACAATCCAGGCAAACGCCGTCAGGGGCATCGCTCCAAACTCGGCCACTTTGTAGTGACCCTCACCGAATACCTTCGCCAGCCCCAGCCAAAGAGCAGGAATGTTGACCCAAAAGAGAATTGGAAAAAAAGTCAGGGGATAGAAGAATGGAATCTGAAACAAGACTGGTGGCCAGTTCAGAAGCACCGTCAAAATTAGAAAGTTCTTCACGTGTGCCGGATTCATCGCCGGTTTGTCCAACTGGGTCGCAAGCAAAGTCATGTTCGAGGTTCCCTTGGGCTTGAGTTCTGCTTCTGGTTCTTCCCGTGGAATGTGGCCGCAAGCGGAAATACATGACGGAAATCGTCAGCTACTTGGTGTCGCAAAACCCGATTGATCTTTCGACGTGTTTCTCGATTCGAGTTGTTCGATCCTTGCTTCGAGTGCCTCGACACAAACTCGCGTCTGCTTCTGTGAATTAGCAACGACACAAAACATCATCGGAAGGGAACAGATCAGAGGAAGCAGGCCAGTGAAAACAACGGACGCGAATCCAGGCCCCGCGTGAGTCACGTTCGCAACCAACGCAAGTTGAGTGAGAGTCCCCACGATAGTGAGTATGCAGATCGCGGCGCAGACGAGGGGAGCCTTCCAGTCACTCCAGAAGTTGGATTTCATTTTGACGTGTTCTTTCTGGTCGTTGGGGCATGTGTTCACAAGACCATCGAGCGGCTTGTGAGGCGATGGACTCAGCGTGCCGGTCCCGGTGAGTTGTTCGCGTCGCTCGTTGTTTTATCGGCCGGACGTGAACCTGACTTCGCCAGCGACATCGCGGCCTCGGCTTCCTTCGGGTCGATCAGGTCGTCGTGGTCGGCGTCGAGTTGCTCGAAGGCGTCGCGTGGGCCGAGGAACTCGCGCCAGGTGATGTCTCCGTCGTTGTTGCGGTCCCAGCGTTGGAACCAAATCGGGCCGACCGGTCGCGGCTTCACAGTGGCGACTGCGGTTTGAGGCATGCGGACGTTGACCATTCGTTCCGGGTTTCCGAACGGATTGAAGACACCTCGCACGAACTCGATGCGGTAACGCCGAGCCGGTTCCTTGCTGGAGAGGCCCGGTTTGCCATCGAGTTCCATTTTGGAAAGGGTCTTGTCGGCATAGCGCATCTCGCGCATCGACAGGCGGCGGTCGCCATTTGAATCGAGGGCCGAGAAGAACCCGGCCCCGTCATCGAACGCGGTGACTTGGCAGGTTGTCGCCACGGGTTCGCCGCGCGAGCGGATGAATTCTTTCATCTCCTCGCCGAAGATTTTCCCGTCGCCATCTGCGTCGATCTGGTCGAAGAGGCCGCGACCGAACCGTTCGCGGAGCATCGTTTCGTCTTTGTCGAGATAGCCGTTGTTGTCGGTGTCGAGTTCATTGAAGATTCGGAGTGCGATCGTCATCGAGGCTTCAAACGGATCGACCTCGCGCGTCGAGAACG
Organism: Schlesneria sp.; assembly: GCA_043743205.1. Classification (GTDB taxonomy): domain Bacteria; phylum Planctomycetota; class Planctomycetia; order Planctomycetales; family Planctomycetaceae; genus Schlesneria. Next base: position 2,725 of record JAYTXB010001144.1, on the reverse strand, counting down.
TGACCACGGCATTCGGCAGCGTGACCGTGGCCATGTCAGGAACTCGGTCGGCGTTGGCGTGATTGCCTGCCGAACTGAGAACTCGCAACATCGGTTCGCCCGCCACACGAATGACATCGACCGCCAGTTCAATATCGACCGGAGCCTTGCTCAGTCCGCCAAGCTCCTTCAAATTGAGAAAGCCATCCTTATCGGTGTCGCAAGGGGCGAGCTTCTCGGCGGACCAATTCAATTCTTCCGGCGAGAGTTTTCTATCACGATTGGTGTCGTACTTCTTCAGGAGTTGTGCGGGGAGCAACGTTTGGTGGGTATCGCGAATGATCTCGGCCACGGTCGCACCCGTGGCCACCTTGGGAGCACCGGTCACCGCGACGACCTGCATCGCGTTGGGATCGGGCAGCGGCGAGAACTCTTCCAAAGTCACGCACTCATCGTCATCCGTGTCCTTCGCGAGCAACCCATCGACGGCATCTGTCATCTCTTCTTCGCTGATGACACCATCTTGGTTGACATCGAGATTCTTGAAGACTTCATCGTCACTGTCAGAGGTATTCGTGTTCTGCCGGTAGACGATGGTCTCACCGCCCAGTTGCTCGATCCGCTTCTCGATGTCCTTGGGTGAGACAGCCAGGTCCACGTTGAGCGACTTCACAAACTCATTCGCCCCGGCCCGCTGCTTCTCACGAAAGAGCGGCGAACGTTGAGCCTCATCGCGCGACAACTTCCCGTCTCCGTTCGTATCGAGCGATTTCAACAACCGCTGCACCGTTGCTCGTCGAGCGTCCGCCGGAGCCTGCCTTCCCACGGCCAGATGCAACCGCACGTGCAACGGCCCGTTGTCGAGCATCAGAATGACATCCCGGACTTCGGCAGTGATCTGCATCGCCGATGACAGAGGAGCGTCGGCAGCAGCGAGGTACGATGTCACAGATACAGAAGTGAGAGTTACAGCGAGTCGGAACGCGCAACGAACGCGCGGCGACGACGAACTGTCGCACCCAGCGTGCCACATCAATCGGTGCATCCAACTCCACATCGCAACAGCCCCCCCCACTGACTTCTCTGACGGCAACGGCTCCAAGCACTGACGCACCGCTTAGGACTCGCGTATCAATCAGTGGCAGAGGTAGCCGAACTCGTGAGAGTTCGGACTGAAGTCTCACGACTTCAGCTACGCCAGTGATTGATACGCTGGTCCTTACGCTTTCTTCTCTGACTTGGGAGCCGTGGCAATCTCTTCAATCACCTTGCCGCCGCGATCGACCAATGGAATCGGTCGGCCTTCTGGCGAAATGTTTTCGTGTTCGGGGCTGACTCCGATTCCGGCACACATCGTCGCGTAGAGGTCGGCGATCTTGACGGGACGTTCGGTCACTTCGGTTCCCGCTTTTCCGGTACTCCCGATGACTTGGCCCCCTTTGACCCCCGCGCCACCGAGAACCGTGGACCATGCCAGCGGGAAGTGGTCGCGCCCATTGGTAGCGTTGATCTTGGGGGTCCGACCGAACTCACCCATCCAGACGATGAGGGTCGAATCGAGCAACCCGCGTTCGCGCAGGTCGGTCATCAGCGTAGACCACGCGGGATCGAGCGTTTCGCTGAGTCGCTTCACCGCCGCGAAGTTGTCGGCGTGAGTGTCCCAACCTTCGAGCGTGACTTCGACGAATGCGACGCCGCGCTCAACGAGTCGCCTCGCCAAGAGACAGCCTTGGCCAAATCGACTACGTCCATATTTGTCGCGCAGCGCCGCCGGTTCTTCATCGAGCTTGAAGGCCCCTTTCGCATTCGATTCGATCATCCGCCGAGCACGTTCAAAGTTCGCCTTGTGAGATTTTGTTGAGGGGCTTTTGGCCGACTTGTTGAAGTCGTCTTGCAGGAACTTGGAGATTTCAAAACGCTTCTCCATCGACTCCTTCGAGACGCCGACCGGTGCTTTGAGGTTTTCGATCGAGAGGTTGGCACGCGCCTCGGGATCGTTGCTATCGCCCGAGACGATGAGCGGCGCGTAGTTCGGCCCAAGAAAGCCCGGCCCGCCTGCATCGCCAAACCGCATCGGGGCCACACTGATGTAGTGCGGTAGATCGTTGGTCTCGTCACCGAGTTCTTTGGCGAACATCGAACCGAGGCTCGGGTAGTTCACGCCCTCTTGGCCCGGCCGGTGCCCCGTCAACATCAGCCGCGTCGCTCGGTCATGATCCCCTTCGGCCGTCGTCAAACTGCGGATGATCGCCAAGTCCTTCATCTGCTTCGCGACACCGGGCAGATGCTCACTGATGTGAATTCCCGAGACAGCAGTCTCGATGCTCTTCGACGGCCCGCCGTTCGGGTGCTCGGGTTTCAGATCGAACGTGTCGGTTTGAGTCGGCCCACCCGCCATCCACAGCAGGATGAAGGCCTTGTGCTTGCCCACCGCATCCGCGACCTCAGCCGCGCGAGCCATGCGCGGCAACCAGCCGGAGTACGAGACACCGAAGGCGCTCGCGAGTGAAAGACTGACAAAATCTCGCCGCGTGAACTGACCGTGTGACATGATTTTCTCCCTGACAACAGATTTCGATCACACCCGAGCCTACCCGAGAACGGTTCCAAACTTCCGAAGTCTCAGAAGACTTCGGAAGTTTTTGGATAAGGCGAGCGGCAGGTGAAGATTTACCGTAGTCCGGACGCCTACGTCCGGACTTTCTGAGCCGACCGGACGTAGGCGTCCGGTCTACGGCTGGTATGC
>JAYTXB010001143.1:0-9328 GCA_043743205.1 Schlesneria sp. | reverse complement strand
TGAACCAGCCCGCTTGCTGCGACAGTTCTTCCGCCTTGGCAATCGCCCCCTTCATACCGTCGGCTCCCGGCGTGAGAACGAGGTCCGCGCCAAAGCTCTTCAACATCATGCGTCGTTCGATCGACATTGTCTCGGGCATCGTCAGGGTCAGCGGATAGCCGCGCGCCGCGCAGACGAAGGCGAGCGCGATGCCGGTGTTCCCGCTGGTCGGTTCGACCACGTGCATCCCCGGCTTCAGTTTGCCGGTCGCCTCCGCGTCCCAGATCATCGACGCTCCGATGCGGCACTTGACCGAGTACGCCGGGTTGCGGCCTTCGATCTTGGCATAGACCGTGGCGTGCAGGCCCTCGGTCAAGCGATTGATCTTCACGAGTGGCGTGCGACCGATGGATTCCGAGTTGTCCTTGAAGACCGACATGGTTGGCTCCTTCCTGAAGCAATGATGAGTGACCGGGGCATTTGAATCGAAGCCGCCACCGCGAGCGGTGATCGGCCAATGCGGTTTCAGCGTGCGAGGGATTATGAGAACCAGCCTCCGTTGCGGGAAGCCGAGTGGTGTTAATCAGGCGCGAGGCACTCGCGCTGTAGGATGGGCACTCTTGCCCGTCCGGCTTGAAGTCAGGAAACAGGACGGGCAAGAGTGCCCATCCTACAAGCACAGTTCGACAATACCGGCCACTCGTCTTAGTCGCGTTGGCGGCGATAGAGTTGTGGTTCGAAGGACGTTTCGACGGGGCGAGTCTTCTCAATGGACGCTGCCGGAGTCGTTGAGTTGCTGAGATTGGCGAGAGGGTTGGGGCGGCGAACTCGTTGTTGTGCGACGGTGTGTTGTTGTGAGGATTCGAGGTCTGCGAACTCTGCCTTGCGGCTCGTTTCTGCGCGGGGTGGCTCTTCGCGGCGAGTGGTGGTTCGGTCAGCGGGATTGGCTTGGGATTCATACAACAGGTCGCCGACGAAGCGACCACTGGCTTGGTTGACGATCACGACCCGGCTCGGTGTCCCCGGCGTTTTTGAACGGACGATGCAGATGATCTCGGCCCCTTCGTAGTCCTGGGGTACGGCCGCTCCATCGTTGACGCCCGCCGCTCCTAATTCACTGGCGAGGAAGCGCGTGATGTCGTCGGCCGCAGTCACTGCCGCACGATCTGCGGCGAGGCCTCGACCGAGCGGTAAGCCGATCGCGGGTGTCATTGGAGCGGAGGTTGAGTTCGCCGCGCCCTTCGTTCCCGCGAGCGATCCTTTCGCCGCGAGCGGTGTTGGGGCGAGATGCCCTAGCCCGACTTTCTCCAGCAGCAGTGTGACCGGTTTCAATGCGGCATAAATCCCGCGTTTCTCATTCGGGTCGGCCGCGACGCAAACGCCGACGAGTTCGCTTCCCAGAAACAAGCCTCCGCCCGATCGTCCTTGCTGCGGCATCGTCGAGCATTCAATGTTGTCACAGCCATCGTACTTGTTGAGTGCCGTGAGGAATTGCTCTTCGCGAGACGGATCGTCGCCCCCGCTGCAACCAATGCTCTGCACGCGGTCTTTCACCGCCAGTTCGCGCGACGAACCGAGTCGCACACTGGGGACTTGTTGAGCCTGCACGATCGTGACGAGGCCGACATCGTCGTCGAGGTCGAAGTGCAGGATTCGCCCTTCGACGGTCTCGGTCTTCATTTTGGACTTGCTGATCGGACGGAAGAGATCGACTTCAATCTTCGAGTCGTTCCCTCCTTTTCGGAAGATGTGCCCGCACGTCAGGATCACCGCGCGGCCGGGACGACTGTCGATGATCGTCCCCGATCCGTAGTTGATCCCCGAACCATCCTGCACGCGAAGTCGGACGCACGCCCACATGGGGTCGATCGCCCCGGAGGTCTGTTCGTCGTTTTGACCACGTAGGATCGGAGGCTCTTCTGCGAGAGTCGGCGCTCCGCGTAAGTCTTTCGCCTTGCCCTGACCACCGAAGAGCGGAGGCAACCCGATCGGCGGTCGTTTCCCACTCGGTGTGTCGAGTGCCCCGATGCGGACGCCTTGACCGAGTCCGTTTCCTCGGTTCGGCCCTTCGTTTTTCGAGTTGGCAATCGCGTCGGGCTTCGGCAATTTGTTCAGCATCGACCGCAGTTGCTTCTCGTCCGTCAGTCCCGTCACGCGGTCGATCTCGCGACCATTCGAGACCAGAACGAAGCAGGGAATGGACTGCACGTTGAAGCGTTTGGAAAGCGCTGGTTCTTGATCGATATCGACCTTCCGAATCGGCAGTCCCTGTCGCTCCAGCTTCGACACAGTGGAACTCATCTGCTGACATGGCCCGCACCAAGTGGCCGTGAAGTCGAGCAACACGTGGTCGAGGTCCGCCGCCGAAGCCCCGCGCAGTGCGACGAACACGAGTAGCATCGCGCACCAGCCGCCGCGTCGCTTAATAGCACGCTCCGAGGTACATCCTTCCGTCCAGACCCACCGCCGAAAATTGCGAGCGACATTCAAACCGAATCGCGATGCGGAACGCTGCATGTGTTGGGCCTCCTTGCCCTGAAGTCTTGGTCACGAGTTCGCGAGGCATTCGCATCCATGCGGCCTCCTCGCGCTACGGGTCTGGTCTTTGATCGAAGTTCGTAGAGCAGAATCGTTCGTCTGTCATGGGGCAGTTGGAGTGCCACACTCGCCGAAACACGGCATCAACCGAGCTCTTTCCATTTTGTAAGAGTTGCATTCGAGACTCCCCGGCGAGTGGCAAAATTTGCAACGAGCACCTTGCCAATGTCTCGGGCGAGGACTCGTCCGTGGGATGTCGTTTCGGACGTGATCGGCATTGAAATCGGGCCGTAATGGCTTTGATTTTTGAGTATTCGTGATCGCGAGGTTGAGGCCTGATCTCAGAGATTGGAGCGCGCTGTCCGTTGGTGCGACGAACTGTTTGCTGAATCCTCGCATCCCACGTGCCGAAGCGACTTCGCGCGACCCGAACGTCACGCTGAGAGTGCACACTGGTCGCGAACGGGAACAACATCTGGACACGTTTTTGAGTCGCTGCTACTTTCCCGCCCTTCCATTTCCACTTTGATTTCACCCGCAAATTGTCGAGCCTGTTGTCTTGGCGCACGCTGCGTCTGCGACGGGCCGCGCTGTTCGTTCCTCGTTCGCCACTCAAGGATGGAGCCGCCCGTGCGAACTCTCAAATCTCTCGCATACCTCGCGGTTATCTCCGCGACACTGTTGTCCGTGCATTCGGCCGGAGCCATCGAGAATGAACGCGGCAAGACTTACAAACTGACTGAGAAACATGGCCCGTGGATGATCATGGTGGCCAGCTTCCGCAACATCCGCGAAGAGGACCGCAAAGCGGAGGGACTCTCCGCCGAAGAGGCGGCCAGCGAATTGGTCTTCGAATTGCGCGACAAGGGAATCCCCGCGTATACCTACTCGCAAGATGGCAAAGTCGAAAAGATCGCGACGCAAGACCGCTTGGGCCGCGACGACACACGCATCTTCGCCGCGCAACGCGACATGATCTGCGTGTTGGCGGGCAACTACGCGACGATTGATGACAGCGTGGCTCAGAAGACGCTGAACTACGTTAAGAAGCTGCATCCGAAGTTTCTGAAGAACACCAAAAGCGGTGCGGTCGTGCGAGCGAGCGGCGGACAAAAAGGCCCGCTCGTCGGAGCCTTTCTGACCATCAATCCACTCCGCAGTCCAGGTGACGTGGCCAGCCGCCGCGTGGATGACGAGACCAAGTTCCTCAACTCCGGCATCGACCATGCCCTCGTTGGCTGCAAGAAGAAGTACACCGTCAAGATCGCCACGTTTACCGGAAAGTCCGCAGTCCCGATGCAGAACAGCCGGTTCACTCGCAACGAAGGACTGTTCGAGAAGGAGCTTCAAAAATCGACCAACAACATCGTGCGGGCCGGTGAAGATGCCGCACAACTCACGCGAGCTCTGCGACAGAAGGGCTACGTCGCCTACGTCTACCACGACAAGTTTCAGTCCTACGTGACGATGGGGGGCTTCGACTCGAAGACCGACCCCACCATCCAGGAAATCTACAAAGCGTTCGGTGCGAAAATGAAGATCGACCCCAACTCCAAGAGTCGCACGGAATCCCTGACGGCCGAAGTTCTGACGCTGCCTGGCGCGACGCCGGACAAGCCCGCTCAAACGTGGCTCTTCGATCCGGTCCCTGAAATCATCGAAGTGCCGCACATTCGATAACGAGCAACAGTTCGACATGCTGAACGATCTCCACACAGCCCGCGAGGGGAATGCCTCACGGGCTGTGTTCGTTCGTCTTCTGCATGGTCGCAGTTCGCTCTCGTTCACGCGGCGGGTTGATGTGTGGCGTTGCCCACGCGGCTAAACTTCGCGCGGTAGAGACTGACGTGTGACAAGCCGCGCGGGCCATCACGTCAACTACTGTAGTCTCGTCGTTCCGCCGACAAGATGTCCCGTCGGCGGAGCGACGGGACTACAGTAGCGCGACAAGGCGTCAGTTTCGGCCGCGCGAGGTAACTCACGTTCGCCCGCGTGCGGTACGTTGGCAAGGCGAGTCCTTCGCCGCTAGAACGTTGCTCGGATTGCTTTCACTCGCACTCGGAGTTCGTTCCTTATGAAGTTGTCGCTCGTCGGTCTGGCTGCCATCGGTTGTCTTTTGAGTGGTTTGGTTTCCTTGGCGAACGCTCAACCAGCGGTTGGGACTCCGCCCGTTCCGACCGAACTCCAAGACTATGTCGCTCGTCCCGACAGCAGCTTCGCTTGGAAGTTGACTGACAAACAGGAGGCGGGCGGGGGGCGAGTCTACGAGGTCGCGCTCACGTCGCAGACTTGGCAGGACATGCCGTGGAAGCACGATCTGATCGTGTTCGAGCCAGCTCAGTTGAAGCATCCCGAACACGTGTTGCTGTTCATCACCGGTGGCAGCAGTCACAGCAAGCCTAGTCCCGATGATCGACTGCTCGGCTCATCACTCGCCACGCTCTGCGGGATGCGCGTCGCCGTGTTGCCGCAGGTTCCCAATCAGCCGCTGCTTGGCGGACGCACGGAAGATGATCTCATCTCTGACACGTTCCTGTTCTATCTGGCCACGAACGATGCACGCTGGCCACTGCTGTTCCCGATGGTGAAGAGTGCGGTGCGCGCGATGGACTGCGTAGAGCAACTCGCCGCTCAGGAATGGAAGTCTCCCGTGAAGGGCTTCGTCGTGACGGGGGCTTCCAAACGAGGCTGGACCACGTGGCTGACCGCTGCCAGCGACCAGCGCGTGCGCGGGATCGCACCCATCGTGATCGACACGCTCAACATGCCCAAGCAGATGGCTTACCAGTTTGAAACGTGGGGCAAGTACAGCGAGCAGATCGACGACTACGAACGGAAGGGCCTGATCCAACGACTGAAGGACGAATCGGGCTTTCCGCTCTGGAAATGGGTTGACCCTTGGACGTACCGTCAGCAACTGACGCTTCCCAAACTGATCGTCAACGGGACGAATGATCGCTACTGGACGGTCGATGCGTTGAACAACTACTGGGACGATCTGAGCGGTTCCAAGCACATTCGCTACGTCCCGAACGCGGGCCACAATTTGAAGGGAGGCAAAGAAGGAGCCGTCGCCAGCATCGCCGCTTTCTCGCGACACGTCGCCTCAGACAAACCGCTGCCTGTGCTGCAATGGAAGCACGCCACGGCAGGGAACATCCTGCGGCTGACGATCGAGTCCGACACCGCTCCCGACGCCGTGTTGCTGTGGACTGCCGCCTCGCCGACAAAGGACTTCCGCGAAGCTCAGTGGTCGTCTCAGACGCTGAAGCGAACCGAAGGCCGCTTCGTCGGCGAAGTGCCGCTCCTCCCCGGCAGCCACCGCGCACTCTTCGGTGAAGCCCAGTACCGCTTCGACGGACTCGACTACTCGCTCTCGACGCAACTTCGCCGCGAGTGACCGTTCGCGTGCGGAAGCCATCGCCTCACGCGGCTTGCTTCCGCTGTCGCAACTGATCGAGGGTCACGGCGGCGACGATGATGATGCCGAGGATCAGGTCTTGGATTGGGTTCGTCAGCCCGAGCGCTGTGCAGCCGCTCGTGATGACCGACATGACGAGTGCGCCGGTGAGCGTGCCGAGGACGGAGCCTCGCCCGCCGCTCAAACTGCCGCCGCCGATCACGACCGAGGCGATCACCTTCAGTTCGAGACCCGACCCGGAAGTCGGGTTGCCGACCGTCAGGCGTGAGAACTGAAACAGACCGGCAATCCCGACGAACAGACCGCTGAGCGCATAGACCGCGATCTTGTTCCAGCGGACGTTGATCCCGCACAGTCGAGCCGTCGCTTCGTTCGATCCGAGCGCGAAGACGTATCGCCCGAAGACCGTGTAATGCAGGACTCCTGCGAGCAACCCCGCCAAAACCAGCGTGAACCAAACGCCACTCGGCAATCCGAACCACAAGGCTTGAGGCCGCACGCTGAGGAGGTCGCCAAACCACGCGGGGACTTGTGTCGCGGTGTCTGGTCGCACAGTCGTCTCCGCCGCGACCTTCTTTGCGATCCCGAGGTACACCTGCATCGTGCCGAGCGTGACGATGAACGGAACCAGCCCGAGGTAACTCACCAGCGCCCCGTTCACGATCCCGCACAGGCACCCACACCCGACGACGATCGCCAGCGAGACGACTGGCGTCCAGAACATGAACGCTCGTTCTGCCCGCCTCAGTCGCTGGGCTTCTCGTGCGACATCCGCCTCGGCAGCCTCTTTAGCATCGTCCGGGACACCGGCCAAAGCTCGCTCCACTTCTTTCAGCCGTTGCGTCGCCTTCGCCACAGTGTCGCCGTGAAACAGTCTCACCGCGACATCCTCTTTCAGACTCCAGGCGAGTACCGTCGCACTGAGCGCGATGGCCGTGCCAACCGACAAGTCGATCCCACCGGCGATGATGATGACCGTCATTCCCAGCGCGGCGACCGCGACCGTGGCCGTCTGAGCCGCGACGGTTCTCATGCTGCGCGAAGTGTGGAACGTGGCCTTCTCACCGTTGATCGCTCGGTCGGCAATGCAGAACAGCAGCATCACAGCCAGCAGCGCGAAGAAGGGGCGAATCAGATCGAACAGACTGCGCCAGTGGCGAGATCGCTGGAGACCCGCTGCGGGCGAGATCGATACATCCAAACGTGGTTCAGCAGGGAGCGTCATCGGTCGCATCACACGAAAGGGAAGTGTCTTGGTGAGTCTGCCAACGGTGGCCAGAAAGTACCCATTTTCCCAGAGGTCAGCTACTCGCCGATATTGGACAGGGCCGACAGCCCACGCTCAGCCTGCCGAGTTTCTCCAGACACCAAGGTCAAGCACGATTTTCGGGTCTCGCCTCAGAATCTTCGAGAAATCTGGCTGTCGTGCAGCTTTTTTCTTGCGAAACAAGTCTTCCGAGTTAGCATCTGGGCTATTGACCTGCCGCCCCGGTGGGTTTGGCTCTTTCAAATGTCGGTTGGTTCTTGTGAGACGGAGGAGGAGGAAATCGTGAAGGCGTATTCCATGTTGGAGCAGACAGGCGTGTATGAAGTGGACCCGGTCGAAGAAATGCGAATGAGAACTTGGGCGCGTCGGCACTACGCACCCGTTCAAAACCGGGACGAAAACTGGCACCCGGTGGTCCTCGACGAAATGGTTCGGCGCGACCGCGAACGCGGATTCGCACACACGCCCAAGTGAACGACTCGCCCGTGAATTGCGGGCCAAGGACAACCCTGCACGGCTCTGAGCCACACTTGTAAAACAACAACGAGAAAGCCCGCGCCCCATTCGGTACGCGGGCTTTCCCGTTCTTTGCTCTGATCGAATGCGAGGCTCGCGCCTTAGCGCTTAGTCGAGGTGCTGAACTTGGAGTCATTCACCGCCGACTGAGGGACTCGACCGGGAGCGGTTCCAGATCCAGTGGCCGGACGAGCGGCAGCGGCGGGTGCAACCGCTTGAGGAGCACTTCCCTTCACCGCAGGCCCAGACTTCGCCGCAGTCGCCGGGTCTTCACTCGTGGTGGAGGCCCAGTTGGCGACAGACCAGTGTGCGTGCGTCGAAACGACCGATTGTCCGAGATCATCGAGAGCGGAGCGGAACCCGGCCGCATTGATGTTTTCGTTCGGAATCACGCGCTGCAGCACGAACCGTCGATTGGCTGCGATGTACGCGAAAAACTTTCCTTTACCGAGCTTGTCGTTGTCCGACAGCAGGCGGAGGAGAGCCGTGCGTGGGACATCGGCCGCCGATTTCGGAAGTTCATCCAGCCAAGCCATGATCCAGATCGACGTGCCATCTTGGCTCAAGACAGCAGACAACGAGAGTTCCCACTCGGCGTCTTCAATCGTCGCTTTGAAAGCGAAGTCGTAACGCTGTTCATTCAGTTTCGCGTCGAGGCCCATTGCTTTGAGCAGCGTGCCGAGTGTTTGATCGGTCAGCTTGCCTTTCGTCTGAGTGGCCGCTGCGGCGGCCCTCTCTTGCGCACTGGCCACACTCATCGCGACAGGGGCCGCCACGGCCGCCAACGCTGCACTCACCACTGCCCGCCGACTCCATTGTGTGTCCATCGCTTGTCACTCCTTTGATTCGCGACGCGCACAGCCGACGAGAGCCGATCATTCCCGGACGCCGCGATGCATCGACATCGCGCCGGATCGGTCCTCGAAAACTCAACCCCCGCCGAACAGGTACTTCAGGCAAATCTGTGACCAAGTCTCGAACTGGTCGATCTCCTGTAGCAATTCTGCGGGTTGTGCGAATCCTGTCTCTAAGATCGACTCTTCCCGTGGCAGAACTTTTGCCGAGTCCAGATCAAAAATGTGAACTATCCCTAAATGGACCTGCCCGACCGGACTCTCATCGTCGTTGATGAGACCGACGCAACGATCTTGAAACCCTGCCTGCAAAAAGACTTCCTCCGAAATCTCGCGGTGCATGGCCTCGTGGTAACGGCGGTCTCCCCCCATCCGATCGGTCGAAGAAATATGGCCACCGATCCCGACCGACCGCTTGCTGTGCAATCGTCCCTCGCCCCCTGCCTTGCCACGCCGGTAGTTAAATAGCCGTCCATCGTGCATGAAGAGGCAATACGGGATGAGTTGCTTGTAGCTCGGATCGGTCTCGCACTTCGATCTCGGTTGAAAGCTGGTGTGCAGCGGATCGAGCAGTGTGTCGAGGTATCTGCCGGTGTTGGCGTTGAAGCCCTGAAAGTACCCCAGCTCTTTGAACAGCAGCGTCGGCACGACAAGGACGTGTTCCTCGATCAGGTCGGAAGGTTCGGCGGAAGCCGCCGCAGCGGACGAAGTCGTGGTCATACAGGTCTCTCACAGTTGAGGTTCGTTGAAGAT
>JAYTXB010001142.1:0-2579 GCA_043743205.1 Schlesneria sp. | reverse complement strand
CGGCATTACAGCATGGCCGACTCGGGACGATTGGAAGGTCGTCTGATGCACTGCGCGACGATGCACCATGCCTTTCAGCTTGGGGCGGCTGCCGAGTTCTGGCACGCTCAAACACTGGCGGCTTGGGCATTGGACGACATCGCGGACGACGCACCGATTTCCGATGAGGCTCGGGAGTGGGGTTGTTGCGCGACGCTGGCCGAAGCGAACTACGCCATCGAACGAGACGGCTGGACGCTGTTCATCCGGCAGAGTGGTTTCGACGAATCACGAATCATCGTGCCGCCGCTCGCCGAGCATTGGATGCTCACCTACATGAACGAGAACGCCACCATTCCGCCCGACTTTGAAACTGCCGCGAAGTGGCTGCTCAGTCGCAACGATTCGCTTCGCGCCAAGTTGGCCGAACCGTTGACGCACATCACGCCCGAACTCGTCGCGAACGACTGGCATCGGTTGGTTGGTGAACTGACGGCGGTGTGACAGAATGTTTGCGTCGGGTGCGATGAGTTGTTGCAACGGCTCGTCGCTGAAATCGGTCTGGTGGGGTGAGCGGGGCGGGAAAGCCCATGAGCGGGAAGGGTGAGGGGCACCCCCGTCTAGGTACTCCTGAGAGTTTTTCAGTACGGCACAATCTTTCGTGGACCGCGCCTGACGAATAGAGTAAGCAGACACTGCGAGCATCGAGCGGCTGCGTGCCCCGGAGTGACGGCGAACCTCGATTGACGGGCCGGTGGGATGAAGTCGATCAGTGACCGCGAACGGCTCGGCTGCAATTCGCGCGCGGGGCGGTAGACTGTTGGCCAACGGGTGCGAAGCGGGTTGCAAACCGCCTTCGCTGAAATCGGTCTGGTGGGGTGAGCGGTTCTCTTGTCCCGCTCCCCCACCGGACGGCCCGCCCTGAATGACAAGGGGTCTGCAATGGCGACGGATGCGGTTCCGCTCAATCTTCTGCGGTCTTCGCTCGACCAACTCAAGTTGCGTTTTCAAGCCGTCGCGACCGAGTCCGCCAAACCAATTCGGGCGTGGATGATTCACGTACACATCCAGCAAGGTGAAACGCCAGATATCTACTCACGCGTCAATGACATGATCGACAGCTACTATTGGCCAACGGAGGAACCAACCCCTTCCGCGTTGCTCTGGCAAATGGGGGTTGCTGCCATCGGCCGAGGTGTGCCACCGTTTCGGCGGGAGATTCGGGCGAAATGCTCGACACGGTTATCGACCATTGGCGAGGACGCCGCGACGTTGCTGAACGGCCTTCCGCCGAGCGTTGCGGCTCGATTGTGGCGCGACCTGCCCGCCAGAACTGAGCTTCGGACAGGGGCTGGTTTGCCCCTGTGGGCATTGGCCTGTTTTGAGATGGCGAATGCAAACGTCGTCGGCTCGCCGCTTCGGGCCTTTAGGAGCACGCCGGTCACAGAAGAGGTGTCCAGAACGCTTCTGGCTGTTGGAATCAATCTGCCCGCTGATCCGAATTGGTCCGCGATGCTACAGGACTTCGCTGCCGCGTCCGTGCAAGCCATCGACATTCTGGCGAGTTGGCTCGACACCGCGACAGTCGAACCCGCCGATACGCCATCCGGTAAGGATGCCCAACCGAAGGGAACGGCGGACGATGAACAGACGGCGAGGTTGAAACCTTGCGAGGCGGTTGCGTGGTCGCAGTATGGGCGGGCCGCTGGCCAGAACGCGGAACTGGAGACGGATCGACGCGCCTACGATTGGTTCGCGGAACACATTGCTGACGATTCAAGCGAACTCCCGACGTTCGCCACTTGGTCACGACACTTGAGAGCGGCTCGGAAGGCGATGAATCAGAACAAGAATGGTCCGCGAATCGGGAACGAGACTCGTTCTGTCGTGTCGGCGGCGCGGATCGGCTGACGGCAAAGCGGATCGAAGCGGATCGGCTCAAAAATTCTTTCGGCGAGCAAGGCGAGAAAAACGCCTACACATTAGCGAGGAACTGATTCCAAAGCGGATCGTTCCACCGGGGCCGGTCGATCCGGTTCTCGGTCTGTAACTGACGCGACAAACAACCCGCAGTGAGCGGGAGTCGAGTCGGGAACTGACTGGAGAACGGATCATGCAGACTGCCTCACCCGCCGGGTTATCGACCGGCACCTACGATGTCGGTGGAGTTGCCGAGTTGCTCGGATGCTCGCCTCGCCACGTTCGCCGCCTTGCGGATTCTGGCGCGATGCCGCGCCCGATTCATCTCGGGCGTCTTGTCCGTTGGCGCAAGGCCGACGTTGACCAGTGGCTCGCCGCAGGCTGTCCGTCGTGCCGTCGCGCCAAGGTCTGACGCGGCTCGTCTCTTTCTCCGATCTCTCAATGCAGACGGCGGTGCGCCCCGTGTCAGTGGATGCGCCCGCCGCGAAAGGAATCTCAACATGTCCAATGTACCCCGCCGCGCCTCGAAGCGAAAACCCAAGTCCGATGTCAGCCTTTCCGAGATTGTGATGATCGACATCGGCGACATCCGACCCGCGCCCGAGAACGATCAACTCTATCGACCTGTCCTGATGACCGATCCCGCCATCATCACGCTGGGCGAGTCCATCCGGACCATT
>JAYTXB010001141.1:0-3971 GCA_043743205.1 Schlesneria sp. | reverse complement strand
GGGCGGCCTGGCCCACGGCACCACCGACGACTTCGGCCTCCGCGCCGCCGAGAAGCCCGTCCACGTCCACGACCTCCACGCCACCATCCTGCACATCCTTGGCCTCGACCACGAACACCTCACCTTCTTCCATGAAGGCCGAGACCAACGCCTGACCGATGTCGAAGGGCGGGTCGTGCGAGATGTTTTGAGTTAGCGATGAACTCAAGTAGGGTGGGCATTGCCCACCATGATTGGGCGAGATCAAATGTGGTGGGCATTGCCCACCCTACGAAACTCAGGTGCATTGGTGGGCAGTGCCCACCCTACATGAAGTATGCGACCCGATTATTTGTGCAATGCTGCCGTAAGGCCACGGGTTTCTGGCAACGATGCAACCAGGGCCGGGTGTGCGTGATTACTTCAGGCCGTTCATCTGGGTAAACAAGACGGTGTCGGCGATCATTCGACCGCCGGAGACAGTGGCCGTGCCGCAGCCTTTATCACTGATGGTCACCGTCATATTGCCGGGATTCGTGGAATTGGCGATCGGGGGCACCCAGACGTAGTTCTCATATAACTGAACAGTGCTGGTGGTTGACGTTTTGTAAGGCAGCATCTGTGTAGACGTATTAGCGAAGCTGTCAACGCCAGTACTGTAACCCGTTCGTTGATCCAGCAAGTTTCTGAAGGTGCGGGTGACCGTCAGCGGGATCCCGGTCGCGACACTGGTCAGTGTCGCCTTGGCGTTGATTTGAAAAGTGGTGGCCTTGCGCGAGGCGGGCGGGACGGTCACATAGGATCCCACCGGGATCCCCGGCCCCGAAACGAGATCCCCGACTTGAATCTCATTACCCGAATAGGCCCCCAAGTTGAGTGTCGCCGTCCCTTCTTGCAGCAGGGTGATTGTTTTGCTGTCTTTCGTGGTCGTCGCCCGGAGAGGATTCGTGCTGTACGTCACATGGATTCGACTCGCGTTGCCGATGTTCTTGCAAAACTGAATTTCCACCTTCCAATATCCATAGGCTGAGGAAGACGCTTTCCACGTCGCCGTCCGCAAGCCGCTTCCGTTGGTTGCAATCGCATCGACGTTACCGCCGGACGACTGAGACGCGACTTTGGTGCCATCGGACCTCGTCAAAGGTTTCCAAATAATCGGGTTCGCTACGGTGCTTACGGAGGGAACCAAAGTGTGTGGGTTCTGACCTGAAGCGGCCGACGCGGATTGGGGCAGGATGAGTCCCGTCGCGGCCGCCGCCACCGTGATCTGACCGGCCCGTTTGAATAACTCACGCCGGGTCAGTTCACCGTCTCTGCTGAGCGCGACCTCATTCGCAACAGCCACGTCCAGCGGCGAATGACCAAGTCCGCAGGACTCCGATGCGGAACGATCGCTGAATAAGTGTGACATGCTGATTCCTTTAGAGTTGGCGTGCGCTGCGGTAGGGCTGGGTCGCGTTCTGGTCCTGTTTCCAAAGTAGGGAATACTTATCGGAAAAAACTGAGCAATTGTCAACAATGTTCTTGGCCTGTGCCGGATTTTGCGTCAGTTCAGTAGGTCAGGCTGTGCCTGACTCTTGGGAGAGTGCTCTAATGCGTTCAACAGAGTCAGGCACAGCCTGACCTACCCAAGAGTCCTTCACTTCAACAAGGTGGGGTGGCCATGCTTGATCTGCAGCAACATTGGGCGTGCCACCGCTTCGGACACCTCGGAGAAGCAGGGACAACCCTATTGGTCGTCTCGGTCGCGGAAGCGTCGCCGCCGCAACGCTCGGGGCAGGCTGATGACCGTCACGAACAGGGTCGCACCGATGATGGACCAGATGACCGGGAACGATTGCCCGCCGATCTGGAGCGGGAGCAGTTCGGGCAGTTGCAGCCGATTCGCCAGCCACCGGCCCAGGAGTGCCCCGATAAATCCCAGGGCGATGGCGGCGAGGCAGCCGCCGCGCGAATAGCCCGCGATCGACTCGCCGAGCGCACCGCAGACTCCCGCCACAATCAGCAACAATACAAAGTCCTCAACCTGCATGATCATTTCCTCCGGCCTTGGGCCTCACGGCGTCGTTCACTTCAATCCGCATCCAACCGGCTCTGACCCAGCAGCAAATAGAGGATCAACCCGAACACCGGCAGCACCAGGATGACAACGGTCCAAATCAGCTTGCGTTCGATCGCGGAACTGCCCAACAGGACGCAGAGAATCGCCCACACGTCCAGCACCAAAATGATCAGACTGATCAATACTCCCGTGGAATGCCCCAAGTACAGGTGCATGGGTCGGTCTCCTTTCATCGGGCGAGTTGAAGAGTTTCATGAATTGCATGCGCCCGAACATGATTTACATGATGGCCCCGATTGTTTCGCCGAGGCCACCCCGTTGAGAAGACCAGCACTGCCAGAGAGGCCGCATTCGGAGGAGATCGGGCGGGTTATGCGCTATGAATCACTCTTGTGCTTTCTGAGGCTTGGCTGGGCGGCTGGGTTGCGGGGGCGCTCCGGCTCTGCGGAAGCCCCCGATAGTTGGCGTGGCACGTCCGGGGGCTTCCTCGAAGCGAGGAGCGTCCCCGCGACACAGACATTGGCGGGTCTGCCCATGATCGCCGTTTCAAGGTAGCCCTGTCGCTCCGCGACAGGTGGCGCGTTGAGGAGAAACGTTTCGAGTGCGGCTGGGCGTGAGCCGGGTTCGGGCGTCTGTTGTGCGATCTCGCTTCCTGTCGCGGAGCGACAGGGCTACCTTGCCGAAGTCCAGTAGGTCAGACAGTGCCTGACTCTTGGGAGAGTGCTTTAATCCGTTCAACAGAGTCAGGCACAGCCTGACCTACCCAAGAATCCTTCACTTCAACAAGGCGGGGAGTCCCTGCTTGATCTGTAGGCAACGTTGAGCGTGCCGCTGTTTCGGAGTCCTCGGAGAAGGAACAAGAACTCGCGGCCTTACGGCGTGCGGCTCGCCTGAGGAAAATCCCAACGATGAGTGACATCGCTGTTCCGCAGATCAACCTGCTGCCCATCGAGCGATATTGGTTCCTGACTTGGACAACCTACGGATCGTGGCTGCCGGGGGATCAGCGAGGCTTCGTGGGCGAGGCCGTCGATGAAGACGGTCAGCGGCGTCCTCACAACGAACCTCATTCGCCCTCAGCGATGCCCAGCGCGGCGTTGGCTCAATTCTCTCGCGAGCAGTTGGTGGGGTCGTCAATTCTGCTGAATGTCTCGCAGGCCGATGCACTCTTGGAGCAGTTTCTCGAAACGACGGCGTATCGCCGCTGGTTGCTCGTCGCCGTGGGAATCATGCGGACTCACCTGCACACCGTCATCGGCGTGACCGGCGACCCCAAGCCCGAGAAGATTCTCAACGACTTGAAGAGCTACGCGACTCGTCGCCTCAACCAAAACTGGTCGCGCCCTGTCAGCGAAACGTGGTGGAGTCGATCCGGCTCGAAGCGGAAACTGGCGGGCGAGCAGGATGTGGAAGCGGTCGTCGAATACATTCACCGGCAACCGAATCCGCTGTTGATTTGGAGCCGGGAACGCGGTGTCGTGTTTCGGGCGGATGGTTGATCGAACAAGAACCCGCAGCCTTACGGCGTGCGGCTCGCCAGTGAGTGGGGTGGGTTCGGCGATCCATTGAGCGGGTTCGCCGAAAACACGAGTTGCCCGAGGCGACAACACGAGTTGCCCGAGGCGAGCCGCGTGCCGTGAGGCCGCGGGTTTGATCGCTCGAGAGAGGCGGGGTGGCCCGCTACGCCGTTAACCCTTTTTTGATGTCACGTCGGAGTTGTTTTGCGAGTTCGATTTCGGCCTTGGTGGCGTGTCTGATTTGGGGGACTCCGATCGCGGGTTCCTTTTGTCTTTTGCGGGGGTAGTTTCGGCTGGTTTTGCTTTTGCGTTGGTACGTGTCGATGAGCGCGGTTCGCAATCGGTCTTGCAGGCGGAGGCCGCGTTGGACGGGATGCAGATCGTCGCGCATCGTTTGCCGAAAGGCGCGGAGA
>JAYTXB010001140.1:0-22335 GCA_043743205.1 Schlesneria sp. | reverse complement strand
ACTCTTTCCCTACACGACGCTCTTCCGATCTCGACCGGCAGGAAATGATTTACCAACCTGCAGCGTGAGCGAGGGAGTCGCTCAATGGACTCCCTCGCTCACGCTGCGAGTTGGTCTGGGAAAGTGAACTCAGATCGGTCGCCTCAACGGATCACGGTTGTAGGTTCAACGCGACTACTCAAGGACCATCCCCATGACGCTCTCTCCTCGCTTCGCACAAGCCATGACCTACGCCTCCATCGCGCATTCGGATCAAGTTCGGAAAGGGACCGAAATCCCTTATCTCGCGCACCTGCTGGCTGTGGCGGGGCTGGTTCTCGAACATGGCGGTGACGAGGACGAAGCCATCGCGGCGCTGCTGCACGATGCGGTGGAAGACGCCGGAGGCCAGGCGCGCCTCGCCAATCTGCGGCAACGATTTGGAGACCGCGTCGCCGAGATCGTACTCGACTGTACCGACACCGACGTGACCCCGAAGCCGCCGTGGCGAGCACGCAAAGAGGCGTACATCGCTCATCTGGCGAGAGCCTCGCCATCTGCGAGACTGGTTTCCTGCTGCGACAAGCTGCACAACGCGCGCTGCATCGTGGCTGACCTCCGCACGCAAGGCGATCTCGTCTGGAGCAAGTTCCACGGCGGGCGCGATGGCACGCTCTGGTACTACTCCACAATCTTGGCCGAGTACCAATGTCTGGAAGTCTCCCGACCACTCGTTGAGGAACTCGTTCGCACGGTGGAAGCGATGCAGACGCTCGCCAGCTCGTAGGATGGGTGCCTTGCCCGTTCGGTCTTCCCTCGAAAAAGTAGGATGGACAGGGTGCCGATCCGACGAAACTGCGCTCGTCGAACAGGTGCCAAGTATCGTTTTCGAGCCCGACAGTCGGCGTTTCATCGGGGTCATCCGGGAGTGGTTCGCCGTTGGTGTGCCTCACGTCGAGCGGCCCAATTCGCGGCCAATCCAACCTGTCGCGCGAGGTCAACAGTTGAGCGCGGTGCTGCTCACCCTCGGCGAACATGTTCAGTATTCCGTTGTGAGAAATGACGCAGACATCCTCAATCTAATGCTGCGGACAGAGCGAGTTCGCGGGATGCGACTGTCACGCTATGCCATAATTAAGGGCCGGAGCACGGATGAAGAACAAGAGTCGGCATCTGGATCACCTCGATTCGGAAGAGCGATCCCACCAGATGTTGATGCCCCGGTCCTAGAAGCCAACACGCCCTGCGGCGGGCTTGGTACTTCGCTCCTTTTGTTCACGTACTTGGTTTGGGCCGATGTCTTGAGTTCGTCGCTCCTCATTCTTTGGGGCCGATTCGGCGGCTGGAATGGCGGGTTGTGTGGGCGCGACAGGAGTTGGTTTTGAAGCCGCACTGCCTGTCGGATTGGGGCTCAGTCCACCACTACCGCCCGTTCCCAAAACTGATCCTGCGGTTGGTCTCGGGGCTTGTGGCTTTTGAACAGTGTTCCGCGTGGCAGCAGGGGCGACCGGGTTCACGCGGAATTGCTCTTCGAGTTGGTCCAGCAATTCCACGATGTCCTCGTGAACTCGCTGGGATTGCATCACGACCAGCGTGTTGGTTGCGTCGCGGATAACTCCTTCTCCACCGGTGTTGTTCCATGTGTCGGGTCGAACCGTCTCGGTGATGAGTTCGGTCAAGTCTGCGGGCGAGAGATGCGGCAAGCGACTGACGTTGTAGACACGCGTCTCCAACAGGGATTCCGCTTTGACTCGCGTCGTGATCTTGAGCAAATCGTTTTGGATAACGTAGTCGAGTTTCAGCGGGTCGAGAACCTCTCGCAGCACATTCTTCAAGCTGACCCCTGACAACGTCAATGAGATGAGGGACTGATCGAGATCAATGCCTTCTGCAATGAGGGCCTCCTTGTCGAGTACGACTTCGATTTCACGGAGATCGGCCAAATACATGGCAGCCGCTCTCAACGGCGTATCTCTGAAAACGACTTCCGTCGGTTCTGTCAGAGCCTTCTCAATCCGTTGAACGAACTGGCTGCGGACTTTGAAGTCCCACGAAGTTGAACTGCTTCCCGTCGGCGACTTCGGAGCAGTACCGGCACCGAAGCCGAGGCCAAGTACGACCGGTGTGTCCTGCCGATCCTGCGTTTGTGGACGCGCAGGCTTGATGTTGCCCGCGTCGGCCGGTTTGGGAGTGGCAGGTTGAGCGGGAGCATCACCGGACGTGATGAGCGCCTCGGTGGAATCCGGTTCGGCTGCGAGGACCGTCGTCACCAGACCGCGTGAGGCGGAGCTGACCACGGGGGCTGTCGTCGCGATCCCCGCGTTGGCTCGGCCGTCGGATTGGTTCATCAGAAATCCGACTCCTCCCACGCCGAGAGCCAATACGCCCGCGGTCAATCCAATTGCCAAGCCTGCTTTGGTCAGTGAGGTCATGGTGGCCAGTTCCTTTCCCGAGAGTTCGAGGATGCGATCCGAGATGGGACCGAGTGACACAGGGTTTGTCGAAATCCAAGCGAGGCCCGTTTGGACCGTCGCCGCAATGAGTGCTTCAGGGCAGGCGGCCTGCACCGATTGTCGAAACATCTGAACCGCAATCACGGCCGCGCCGAGTCGCACGCCGCGCCGCATCAGTCTCGCACGCAGCTCATCCTTGCCCCGTTTGAGCAAGCCTTCCACCGCTCCAATCGTGATCCCCAATTCGGCCGCCGTTTCCAACGGTGTCTTGCCGGTGAGGTATCTCAACACGAGAACTTGCCGATACCGTTCGGGAAGTTCGCACAGTTCCGCATCGACGAGTTGCTGATCGTAACGCTCGGCCAACTCCGTCAGCACGTCGTTGCCAGCCAAGGTATTACTCGCCGCCGGATTGCCAAACGCCGTGCCGCCAATGGGAAAGTCATCCACGAGGGCCGTCTCCCGCCGCCGCTGCTGTTGCTGAGCGACTCGCACAGCCAGCCGATAAGCCACGCCGTACAACCAACTTGCCAGCGACGCCTGCTTCTTCACACGAACGGCATCGCGCACGAAGACGAGGAACGTCGCTTGAAACACGTCGTCTCGATCATGACTGTCTCGCAACACGCGACGACAGACACCCATCACCAGGCTGCTGTGTCGCCGAACCAGTTCCGTGAATGCGGCTTCCTCTTTGTGAGAAACAAAACGAGCCACGAGATCGGCGTCGCTGCGAGCGACGTCGACCTGTTCCACCACGGCGTCTGATTCGGCAATGCTCATCGTTCTGCCAGTATAGTGCGACGAACGCCCCAATCCCGGCGCGACTTTCTGAGGAAAAATTCTGGTCGTGAGGTGGCACGACCTGCGTGAAGCACCAGCACGCCATCGCCCCGAGAACGAACTCGTCTGTCGGACACCCCCAGTCACATTCTCGGCCTCGCAGCGCGGACGGGAAAACTCCTCTGGTCGTTCCCGTATGAGATCACCTACGGCGTCTCCATCGCCAAGCCGATCGTTCACGATGGGATGATCTTCGTTGCGGGTTACTGGCACGGGTCGAAGGCGATTCGTCTCGGCGACATGCCGACGAACGCGAAGCTCGCGTGGGAGGAGAACCGGTTTCTGCGCGGCCTGATGTCGCAGCCGCTCTATCGCGACGGCCACGTCTATCTGCTCGACAAGCAATACGGCGTGACGTGCTTTGAGTTGCAGACCGGAAAGAAACTGTGGGACGACGCCAACCAAACCACGCCGCGCGGCCGCAACCCGCGCTCGTCTGGCTCGGCGACACCGACCGCGAGATCCTCCTCAACGAGGAAGGCGAACTGATCCTCGCCCGCCTCAACCCCGAGGGCTATCGCGAACAAAGCCGCACCAAAATCATCGGCCCCACGTGGGCGCATCCGGCCTTTGCCGGAAACCGCGTCTTCGCCCACAGCGACTCGGAGTTGGTCTGCGTGTCGCTCGATCAAGCTGCCGAGTAGTAAGCCGTCGAGTCATCAGAGCGCACCGGCCAGCCGACAGCGTGTAGTCGCTAACTTGGTGGTTATTTCTTGTCCCCTCGCCCCTCGCCTTGGAGGGGAGAGGGCTAGGGTGAGGGGTTCTTCTGCTGCGGCTCGCCCCTCACCCTAACCATCTCCCGTCGAGCCGGGACGAGGGGACAAGAAAAGCCCCCGTGCAATTAGGACCACCAATGAGCGACTGCACAGGCCAGCCGCCAGACCGTTCCACAACGGGCTGGAGTATCCCCAAACGCTCGGCCTATACTCGCGTCCGACATTGGCCACGGCACGACACCACTCTGGAACTGACCATGCAAGCGGTGACCCTCAAAGATGCAAAGCGGAATCTGTCTCGCTTGGTGGAGCAGGTGCTGGCAGATGCCGAGGCGCGAATTGTGGTGACGGACGACGGCAAACAGGTCGTCGTCATGCCTTTGGACGAATTCAACTCGTGTAAGGAAACGCTGTATCTGCTCGCCAACCCTGCCAATGCCGCGCATCTGCGACGCTCCATCGCCGAGGCTGACTTGGGGCAGACGCAGGTGCGGGAGTTGAGCGCCGAATGAATCTCACCTTCACGCCGTCAGGCTGGGGCGACTACCAATGGATTCAGGAGCATGATCGCAAATTGGTCAAACGCATCAATCTCTTGATTCGAGAGATTCTGCGAACACCGTTCGAGGGAATTGGCAAACCCGAACCACTCAAGGGTGATCTATACCTCACGCGGCCGAAACTGACGCATTGTCGCGCTACTGTAGTCCCGTCGCTCCGCCGACGGGACGTCTTGTCGGCGGAGCGACAAGACTACAGTAGTTGACGTGATGGCCCGGGCGGCTTGTCACGTCAGTTTCCACCGCGCGAGATATAACGGGATCTTGGTCGCGGCGCATCAACGACGAGCATCGCTTGGTTTACACCGTCAAAGCGAACGACGTTGTCATCATGGCCTGCCGCTACCATTACGAGAGTTGAGCCGTTCGGCTTCGCGCGATCATCCTCAACGAGGAGGGCGAACTAATCCTCGCCCGCCTCAACACCGAGGGCGATCGCGAACAAACCCGCACCAAAATCATCGGCTCGACGTGGGCGCATCCCGCTTTCGCCGGAAACCGCATCTTCGCCCGAAGCGACTCGGAACTGGTGTGCGTATCGCTCGATCAAGCTGCCGAGTAGGGTGCCGTCGAAGACTCGACGCACCCTACGAGACTGGCGCGGCCACGAACCGATTCGCGCGGGAGACCAGTTCGGCGTCGGTCGTGTCACGTGATCGAGGTGACTCGCGCTACCGATGCTCGACCTTCGGGAACTGCTGGCGCAGGAGTGACTCCGCCAATGTTGCCAGCAAGATGTTTCCACCGGATTGTCGAGAAAACCTGTGTCGTGAAATGCAAACTCATCTGACATTTATCTCACACCGCCAGATCGGAAATCCGTTTGGCTTCTTGCGTGTGACGCCGCGAGGTTGTGACTCAGATTGGTCAATCAATTGAAGGTCCATCACATATTTCCCTGATCGTCTCGGCGCGCTGAATCGGGTGCGAAACTCCACTGTGCCGCTTACGTCTTTGGATAGCTTTGCCTCAACCATTTCCGAATGAATGACACCCAAGTCCTTTGTCACATCGTCTCCGTGGAGGAATATCATCAGCAAGAGTGTTCGATCCGTCATTTGCCTCGATGGTGAAGTGAATGAAGCGGGTTCACCGTCGCGTGGTTGCCAGGTTGCGGTAATACCGGACAGGCCCCAAGCCTTTGGTGCGAGTGTTCCAGTCAGGCTGATCAAGTCACCACGCGAGACATCGTAGATTTCCAACAGTCGTGCGTTGACTTGTTGATTCACTTCCATGTGTTGGACCAAAACTGCCTGTGATTGAACCGGCGAGTCGCGTTTAAGCCGTGTCAAGGGTGAGGAAGCGCGACTGCAGCCGCTGAGCAACAAGCACAAAAACAGTAAGAGACGATGCGAGCCCACCATTCTCAATAGGCTCCTTCAGTTGCAACTTCAGAGCCATCCCGCGTCCCAACGGCTCGCCACGATTTGGTGTCGATACTGTCGTTTACAAACCGGACATGGCCATCAAGGTAGGCGACGTTCACGCCGCCGGAATGAGCGCTCGCAGCACCGCGATTATCCAGCAAAAAAGGGTGGTCCGGTGCGAGGTTGTCGGGACTGCAGTTCGGACCATTCGGGCGCAGCCAATGGGAATATGTGGTCAAATTGGTGTTAGACCGTCGCCAATCAGCACCGCTGGCTTGTGGGGATGTCCACCACGTCCGAGGTCCATTGTAGCAGTCCGAAATGGACAGTTCCGTTTGCGATGAACGCTCTGAAAGAGCGGCTGGGGTCAGTGGGTTGGAAACCGTCGATGCGGACACCGGTGGAATGGTCACAAGCCAGAAGTACCGTGCTGGATTTGCTTCCGCGACTCGCATGTCTCCACCCGCGCGACGCGCGACTTGTTCTGAGATGCATGCGGTCTGACTCGTGCCGTCCAAGACATCGCTCAATCTGATCAGTTGTCCTCCCCCTAAATCCATTGTGGAAAAAGGACCTCGCGCAGTCGAACCGGCATTCTCTCCCGGGCTCACGTTCAGACAGTAACTGAGCGGAGATTCAAACGGACTGATGTCGCCGTCGGCGGGGCATTCGAGAAGCCTGACCCGGCGTAACCCTCCGGCAACCGCTTCACATTTTTTGGGCAACTCGATAAATGGAAACACCATCGTGAGCGCACCGTCATACCCGCAGTCAACGCCGCTGGTGATGGCCCACGGCGGAAGGGTTCCGTAAATCTCGTGGTATTGCACGAGTCCGTGCGTCAGTTGACGAAGATTGTTTTGGCAGTGCAGGCGCCGAGCGGTTGCTCGGACTGCTTGCACTGCCGGAACAAGAAGTGAAATCAAAAGTGTGAGAATGGCGATCGCGACGATCACCTCGATGAGTGAGAAGGCACCGCAGTTCAATGACGACTTCCGTTCAACGCAATCCCCGCGTAGGCGAATCATTTTGAATCCTTTCTCTGAGTGAATCGCGTTTGGGCGGTTCCCCTGTGTGTACGCGCCGCGAGTGCCGAACGAGGGGTCAACGTCTATGGGATGACGATGACTGTGCCTACAATACTTGATGTCGGAAACTGTTTTTCAAACTCGACATAGTATTGCCCGGATGCAGTGACCAGACTGCTGTCTATCAATTCATGCCTATCATATTGCTGGTTACCGCCAGGCGCGGTGACGGACTTCGGAGCGAGCACAAGCACAGTAGTTCCAAAGATTGGGTCAAAAGTAATTCCCCCCATTCCATAGGAACTGATCTTTTGAATCCTCACTCGGAACGAGTCTGTTGCGAGACCACCTCTCACCGTATAAGTATAGGGTGTCATCGCTGGCACCCCTGCGGGTGTTCCACGAGCAGCCCCGGTAGTGTATTGCGCTTCACATATCGACGCGTTCATCAATCCATAGACGATGAGGACAGCGAGAGTCGAGATCAGTCGTTGCATCTGGCGTTTCCTTGTAGCAGGTTGCGTGATGAATCGCGAAATGGACACTCCAATTCGTTTTCGGCACACAGCATTGCAAAAAAAAAAAACACCATCTGTCAACGATACCGAGCGTAATAATTCGCCATCTTGCTGGAGATCGACCGGGCTGGCCCTGGGCAGGGTGGCCCAGCTTGCTTCAAGCTGGGTGCGTAGCACAAGAAACCTCAAACCGACCGTCGAGCAAAATTGAGCCTTGCCATTCGCGGGGTGGCCCTGCTTGATTGTGCGATTAACGTTGGAAGTGCCACTGCTCAGCTTTTATTTCGCGCCGCGTTCGTCCTTTCGCCACCTTATCCCCCCTTCAAACGGACGAGGCAAAAAAGATGAAGCGAACACGGCCAGCCAATCCGGCGACTTGGGAAACAGTCCAAGAGATGGCCCGCGCGCTGCCCGGAGCCGTGGAAGGGACATCGTATGGCACGCCAGCGTTTCATGTCCGCAAGAAGCTGTTGGTCAGGCTCCATCAGAGCGGTGAGTCGATCGTCGTCATGATCGACATGGCCGAGCGAGAAGCGCTAATGTCGCTCGATCCGGAGACCTGCGGTCAACGGGCAGTGGCTCGGTCAGGAGACCGGCCACAACAGGCGTTGCTTGCTTTCGGTACGGTCAATAGACTCACTGCGTCACTTGCAGAACCTCAGTTTCAGGAGGCATGAGCGATGCGCACCGCAGAATTTGAGGCGGATGTCAGGAATGGAACGATTGAGATTCCGGCGAAATATCGCGAACTGTTTGGCAACTCCGTCCGCGTGACGTTGTCGGCGGAGGAACCAGAGGGCCGATCACCGTGGACGATCTTGAATCAATGGCTGGCGTCACCGATTCGCCTCGCGGACTTTCAACCGCTCAGTCGGGAGCAGGCTCATGAGCGGTGATCCCGTCGCCACCGATCAATGCTTTGTAGATAGTAACGTGTGGCTGTACGCGGTGATCGAAAGCGCGGAGTCGGCGGCGAAGTCCGCGACCGCGAGGTCGCTGGTGGCCGAACGGCGGATTGTCAGCACGCAGATCGTCAACGAAGTGTGCGTGAATTTGTTGCGCAAGGCGCACCGCTCGGAGGACGAAATTCGCCAAGTCGTGCAGGCGTTTTATTTTCAGCATCGCGTTGTCCCAATTGACGAGATGACGATGGTCGCGGCTTCTGAATTACGCGAAGCCTATTCGCTCTCGTATTGGGATAGCCTGATCGTGGCCTCCGCGCTGGAGGCCGGCGCGACGCTCTTGTATTCGGAAGACATGCACCACGATCTGTGGATCAACGCACGCCTTCGCATCGTCAACCCATTTTGATTTGGTCGAGCGGCCGATGTCCCTGCCGGTGGCCTCCTGTTGCCGCTTCGGCAACCGAGGTGGCGTGAGTCAGAAGAGGTTGTTCGAGTTGAGGATTGTTTCCGAGTCTCATCTTGTGCCGTTGGTACACGTAGCCAGCGCGGCAACTTGCTCAAGCCTGCTGACAGAATCCAAAGCACGAAACGGACACGGCCAGCCAATCCGGCGACTTGGGAAACAGTCCGAGAGATTGCCCGCGCGCTGCCCGGAGCGGTGGAGGGGACATCGTATGGCACGTCGGCGTTTCATGTTCGCAAGAAGCTGTTCGTCAGGCTCCATCAGAGCGGTGAGTCGATCGTCGTCATGATCGACCTGGCCGAGCGAGAAGCCCTGATGATGCTCGATCCGAAGACCTGCTTCATCACGGATCATTACCTCAACTATCCTGCAATGCTCGTGCGGCTCGCGACCGTGCGGCCCAAGGCGCTGCGCGAACGGATCGAAGACTCGTGGCGATCCCGTGCTCCAGCGGGCCTCGTTGCGGAGTACGACGACAAAGGCTGACTCGCTCAACCCCCAAACCCACTCGCGGACTGGTCTGAGACGTTTAGCCGCGACGCCAACGGCGTGCGTGCGATCAACGAATGGCCCGCCTCCGCTCCCACGCCGTTGGCGTAGGGGCTAAACGTGGAAGCATCTCAATTCATGACCCCACCGGCGAATCACTGTGGAACCTGAACTGAAACCCGATGGTTTCGGAATTCCGTTGGCGACCTCGCCTTTACCGAGCCGACAGACACGACTAGCCTGTTGGGAAATCCAACCCCTCGTCCAGAAACGCAGGCGGGTTTGTCACCGGAGACAACACATGACGACTCAGACGGAAATTCAGTACGTGTCAGACGCAAAGGGCCAGGCGGTCGGTGTTCTCGTGCCGATTGAATTGTGGCGAGAGATCGAATCCGAACGAGAAACTGCGTATCTGCTGAAGAGCGCCACGATGCGACAGCGGTTGCTGGAAGCCAAGGAGCGCAGCGAAGGCATTACAGTCGAGGACGCCCGTGCGAAACTTGGAATTTGACAGTGCGACTTGAGAGAAATTGCGAATCATGACGAACTCCACAAACCTCCATTCGCATCTCGGTCGCCATGCGTTCGAGAACTTTCACGGGCACGAGCGTGAAGGGGTGGCGGTCGTTGGGCGGCGGAGCATGCTCAAGGCGGGACTCGCCGGGATGGCGGGGTTGTCTCTGCCGGGATTGCTGGCCGCGAAAGAGACGGCTGGCGGGGCAGGGCGGTCGTCGCCTCGACAGAAGAGTGTGATCCTGATCTGGATGACGGGCGGACCGAGCCACATCGACACATGGGACGTGAAGCCCAACGCACCGATCGAAGTGCGCGGTCCGTTCGATGTGATCTCGACCGCACTCCCCGGCGTGCAGTTCTGTGAGTACCTGCCGAAGCAGGCGGCGATGATGGATCGGATGACCGTCATTCGGTCGGTCGATTGCCGGTTCTCGAACCACGAACCGAACATGGTCATGCAGACAGCGAACCTCGCCGCCGAACCGCGCATCAACCGCGAGGCCGACAAGTTTCCGGCCCTCGCGTCGATTGTGGCCAAGCAGCGCACGGGCCAAAGCCGCGAACTGCCGCCATACGTCGTGCTCAACATGAAGTCGAAATCGCACGTCGCGTGGGGAGGCTATCTCGGACACAGCTACGATCCGTTCCTCGGCAACAACGTCGATAAGCTGTTTGAGTTGCCAAGCGGCCTTTCGACAGACCGGCTCGAATCGCGGCGGCGGCTCACGACGGACCTCGACCGCCTGCGCCGCGATCTCGATCTGTCGGGGTCGATGGACTCGACCGATCGCTTCACGCGGCAAGCGATCGACCTTGTGACGGGACCGCACGCGCGGCGCGCCTTCGACATCTCGCAAGAACCCGACTCGGTGAAGGCCAAGTACGGCAATCACGAATGGGCGAAGCAGGCGCTGCTCGCGCGGCGACTGGTCGAAGCGGGAGTCAGCTTTGTCACGATCGACCTCAGCCATCACGGGGCCTCGGGAACGTGGGACACGCACGGCGACAACATCCCGCCCTACGGAGGCATCTGGAACGGACTGCGACCGCTGTTGCCGGTCTTCGATCATCTCATCACGACGCTGGTGAGTGACCTCGGTGAGCGGGGGTTGCTCGACGATGTGCTGGTCCTCGCGATGGGTGAGTTCGGTCGCACGCCGCAGATCGGGACTCAGGGAAGCACCGACGGTCGCAATCACTGGCCGATCGTGATGTCGATGACCGTCGCCGGTGGCGGACTGCGACACGGCCAGGTGATCGGCTCAACCGAACGAGACGGCGGCCAGATTAAGGAGCGTCCCGTCACGCCGAGCGACCTCGCCGCGACGATCTTCCGCCACATGGACGTTCCGCGCGACGTGACCTATCTCGACAACCGGGGCCGCCCGCGCTTCGTCATCGAAGCCGGTCAGCCGATTGCCGAGTTGTGCGGGTAACCACGCGCGGTCATGATTGAAATGTTCCAGGCGAGCCGTGTGCCGTGAGGCCACGGGTTTCTATGACGAACAAGAACCCGCAGCCTCACGGCATGCGGCTCGCCTGGAACTTCCAAAGAGCAAGCCTACCTTGTGTCTTTTGACCGAGTCGCATTAGCTCAATAACCACGCCGACGGGTTGGCGATGGCGTTGACCACGTCTTGCAGGAATCGAGCGGCGGGCGCTCCATCGACGATGCGGTGGTCGAAGGTGAGGCTCAGTGTCAGTTGCTGCCGCGCGGCGATCTGGCCGTCGTCGAGCACGACCGGTTCACGGCGGATGGCTCCCAACCCGAGAATGGCGGTCTCGGGAAGGTTGATGATCGGCGTGAAGGCATCGATCCCGAAGGCACCGAGGTTGGTGATCGTGAAGACGCCGCCCTGCATATCCGTCGCCACGAGCTTTCCGGCACGAGCCTGCTCAGCGAGCCGACGAGAGTGACCGGCCAACTCGGCGAGAGACAGCTCGCCCACATTTCGGACAACCGGAACGAGCAAACCTTCCTCCGTATCGACCGCCAGGCCGAGATGCAGTTCATCCTCGGCAGGCAGAACAATCGCATCCTCGTCCCAACGACCGGCGAGCAGCGGATGCCGCTGGAGAACCTCGGCCACGAGTTTGGTGATGATGTCCTGATAGCTGGGTATCGGCGTCGAACCGCCCACCGATTTGAACTGCTGGCGCAGATTGACGAGGTTTGAAGCATCGGCCTTCGTGGTCAGCGTCACGGGGACTGTTTGTTGACGACTGGCGACCATGCGCTGCGCGATGACTCGGCGGCGGCTTGTCAGGGGCAGTCGCTGACCAAACGTGTCCGCATCGGGTGCCAGTGGCGGCTGCTTTGAGCCGCCAGTGCGATCCACGAACACTGGCGATCCAAGCCCCTCACCAGTGGCACCCTGCGATGAACCATTCGCGGCAGCGGCGCGGACATCGCTCTCGCGAATCCGACCACCAGCACCGGTGCCGTTCAGACGAGTCCAGTCCACTCCCAACTCGGTGGCGACTCGCCGCGCGCGGGGACTGGCGAATGCTGTTCGCTCACTCTGTGCCACTGGCAGCAGCTTTGAGCCGCCAGTGCTATTGGAAAACACTGGCGAGCGAAGCCCCTCGCCAGTGGCACCCGAAGATCGCGATGGACTCGCGCGATGAACATCACCCGGCATGACTCGCCCTCCGGGGCCGGTTCCCGTGAGTTGCGACAATGCAACTCCCGCCTCCCTCGCCATGCGCCGCACGGAAGGAGCCGCAGCGGGAGGCAACGCCGAGTCTGCTGTCACCAGGCTGTTCGACTGAGGCGACGATGTTGCACCCGGCGTTGGCTCACCTTCCGCGACGAGGTATCCAACGACGGCTCCCACCTTCAGAACGCTGCCCGGTTTCGGACCGGTCGCGGGGATGCGCAGGATTCCTTCATCGACGGCTTCAATGTCTTGCGAGGCTTTCTCGCCCTCCAGTTCAAACACGGCATCGCCTCGTCGCACGAGGTCGCCGTCCTGCTTCAACCAGCCGACGAACGTCCCTTCTTCCATCGACCAACCCAGACGCGGAATGACGATTTCGTGGGCCATGTTTATTCCTCATTTCGTGGGGTAGGTTTGCAACCTGCCCGTCAGTTTCTGAAGCCTTTGCTCGTCCCTACCACATCTGAATTGTCATCTGAATTATCGCTCGGATTGATCCGTCGCTCTTGGACGGGCAGGTTGGAAACCTACCCCACGACTTCGCTCACTCCTTCACCAGCGCACGAATCGCGTCGGCGATCGCAGCCGCAGTCGGCACGACGGCGGCTTCGAGCGGCGGGCTGTACGGGGTGGGTGTGAAGACTCCGGTCAGGCGACGGATGGGTGCGTCGAGATCATCGAAGCCCGCATCCACCACGCGCGCGGCGATCTCGGCTGCGAAACCGCACGGGGCGGGCGGCTCATCCACGATCAGCAGGCGGCCGGTTTTGGCGACGGATTGCAGGATCGTGTCGGTGTCGAGCGGCGAGACCGTGCGCGGATCGACCAGTTCGACCGAAATCCCTTCTCGTTCGAGTTCCTCACAGACCGACAGCGTGAGCTGGACCATACGAGCCAGCGCGACGACTGTCACGTCTCGCCCCGCGCGAACGACCGTCGCGCGACCGAATTCGATTTCGTAGTCTTCCGTCGGGACGTGACACTTCGTCGTGAGGATCTCGCGGTGTTCGAGGAACATCACCGGGTCATCACACCGCAGCGCGTGCTTCATCAGGCCCTTCGCGTCGTAAGCGTTCGACGGCACGACGACTCGCAAGCCCGGTACCTGAGCGTACATCGCGTAGTAGCTGCCCGAGTGGTGCGTCGCCGCCGAGTGACCGATGCCGATGCACCCTCGCAACAGGACGGGCATCTTCAACCGACCGCTCGACATGTACTGCATCTTGGCGATCTGGTTCACGATTTCGCCGATCGAGTCGAGGATGAAATCGGCAAACATGAAGTCGATCACCGGCCGAGTCCCCGTCATCGCCGCACCGCCCGCCAGTCCGACGAAGCCGCGTTCGCAGATCGGGACATCGCACAATCGCTCGGAGCCGTAGAGGGCGTGCAGTCCCGCCGTCGTCTTGAAGTTCCCGCCGCGCACTCCGATCCCCTGTCCCATCACGAAGATTCGCGGGTTGATCGCCATCTCTTCGGAGAGGGCTTCGTGAGTCGCCTGCGTGAAGGTGATCTCACGCCGCTCGACCGTCTCATTTGTAGCCCTCTCGCTCCGCGAGAGGACAGCCGACGGCATATGGGACGACGAATGCTCAGCACCGGCCGCATGCGCGCTCGGCTTTTCCTCTCGCGGAGCGAGAGGGCTACTTTGGCAATACACATTCACCGCCGCCGTCGCCGCGTCCGGCATCGGGCTGCTTTCCGCGAACTGACGCGACTCCGCCACGAGTGCGGTGATCTCGGACTCGATCTGCTGAAGTTGCGACTCGGCGATGTTGAACTCGGTCAGCAGTCGCTTCCTCAACGTCGCGATCGGACAGCGCAGCTTCCACTCTTCGACCTCTTCGCGAGTCCGATACGTGAAGTCGCCCATCCCCTCGGCGTGAGCGCGAGTGCGATACGTCTTGCATTCGATCAGCGTCGCACCGCCGCCCGATCGGGCCCGAGCCACCGCCTCGCGAGCGACTTCGGTCACGGCGAAAACGTCGTTGCCATCAACTTCAAAACCGGGCAGCCCGTAGTTGGCCGCTCGACGCCCGACATCCGGGATGCCGCTGGAGTACGAGAACGGCACCTCCGTCGCGAACTGGTTGTTCTCACAGATGAACAGGACCGGCAGCTTCCAGATGCTGGCCATGTTCAGCCCCTCGTGGAATGCGCCATTGTTGACGGCTCCATCGCCGAAGAAGGCCGCCGCGACTCGACCCGTCCTCATCAGCTTCGAGCTGTATCCGCCACCGCACGCCTGCAAGATGCACGGCCCGACGATGCCGCTGGTCCCCATCATGCCGATCTCGGGCGAGAACAGGTGCATCGAACCGCCCCGCCCGCGCGAGCAACCCGTCACCCGACCGAACAGCTCGGCCATCAGTTCACGCGGCGGCATCCCCTTCGCCAGCGCATGGCCGTGTCCGCGATGCGTGCTGAAGATCGGATCGTCATTCGTCAGATGCGCGCACACGCCGGTCGAGATCGCCTCCTGCCCGACGTAGGTGTGACACGCGCCGAAGATGAGACTCCGCTGATGACAGCGCGCGAGTTCCTCCTCCGTGTGCCGGATGATGAGCATCGTGCGGAAGAGGTTGAGGAGTTGGTCATTTGTCATTTGTCATTTGTCCTTGGAGCGGAGTCACAATCAAGTTCCGCTGCTGCACTGCTGACGATTCATTTCATTGTGGGACGCGTCGTTTTTCAAACCGCAATTACCGTCAAGAAAGCCCCTCACCCTAACCCTCTCCCCGCAAAGCCGGGGCGAGGGGACAAGAGTTGCCTCTCAGTTCTTATCTGTGCCCATCTGTGAAATCTGTGGTCAAAACTCTTCTCTTGGGTTGCCGGTCTCCGGTCTCTGTCATTTGCCTTCTGCTCGAAAGGTCTGCACGACTCGTTGTTCGTGTCCGGGTGTGCCTCCCGCGTTCATCGCCATGTTGCCGCCGTCCATTGGGATGATTGCGCCTGTGATCCACTCGGACGCTT
The DNA here is from genome assembly GCA_043743205.1 of Schlesneria sp. Classification (GTDB taxonomy): domain Bacteria; phylum Planctomycetota; class Planctomycetia; order Planctomycetales; family Planctomycetaceae; genus Schlesneria. The sequence goes on along the minus strand of JAYTXB010001140.1, from coordinate 6,862 downwards.
CGGAGGCGAGCAGCACCGCCAGTCCCATGATGTCGCTCGGCTGGCCGAGCCGTCCGGCGGGAATGCCCTTCAAAAAGCGGCCTTCCAATGTCGGGTCCTGTTCCATGCGAGCAGCCAGACTCGGGTTGATGACCTGAGCTGGCGTGACGCAATTCACGCGCACGCCACGATGGCTCCACTCGGTACTCAGTTCGCGAGTCATCTGTACGACCGCACCCATCGCCATGCTGTAGGCGATGTGTCCGCGACCGAGCGCCGTCGTGCTGGCGAGCGATCCGATGTTCATGATCGAACCTCGCCCCTGCGCCAGCATCCGCCGTCCCGCTTCCTGGCACATCGCAAATCGACCAACGACGAGATTCTGAAAGACTCGATGCAGATCGTCGATCGCCAAATCTTCCGGCTTGGCGAGATGCCCGTCACCGGCGATGTTGCCAAGAAAATCGACTCGACCAAATTCGGCATCGACCTGTCGGAACAATTCCGCAATCGCCATCGGGTCCGAAACGTTTGTGTCCGCAGCAACCGCCTTCCGACCCAGTGACCGGATCTGTTCGGCAGTCGCTTCCGCACCATCCAGGTTGCGATCGACCAGCATGACATCCGAACCAGCCTCAGCGATGGCGATCGCAGTCGCCTTTCCCATTCCCTGAGCGGCACCGGAAACAACCGCGACTCGTCCGGTGAGATCAAACAGTTTCATGCGAGAGTCATTTGCCATTAGTCATTGGTCCTTTGGAAAGGATCGAAGTTTGATTGTCCACTCAGACTCAATATTCAGCCAACACACATAACGATTCACGCTCACCCAGCAATCACCAACTCGATCCCAGATGTCTTCCCAAATGACCAATGACCAATGACAAGTGACTACCGCCCCACAATCAACGGCCAAATCTTGAAACAGAACACCAACGATGTCAGTCCGAGATAGAACACGCCGCAACCGAAGACTCCCGCCGAGTGGTACCAGCGCGGCCTGAGTTCGACCGGCAGCAGCCTGTGGTTGATCCACAGCAGTTGGAACGAGGTGACGCCGAGCGCCAGGTTGTTGCAGTTGGCGATGAAGTCCGTCATCAGCCTCGGAGCGTTGCTGAAAAGGTACGCGCAGACGAACGACCACAGCACGTAGCTGCCGAGGATCGCGTAGTAGATGTATTTGACCTGATGCGCCTGCATCGACTCACGCACGCGGCGGTTGGCACTCCAGATGGCGTCGGTCCAGCGGCGGCTGAAGTCATCGACGATCGACATCTGGCTGGGGAGCATCACCATCAAGCCGGTAAAGATCGCGGCCAGCCACAACAACTTTCCCAGCAAAGGCGAGAATCCCGCGTTCCTCAATCCGTCGGCCGTAATGAGAGCCTGCGCCATCCCCGCTTGTTCGTAGGTGATCGTCGAGTATCGAGCGAACTGCATCGACAGCAGGGCCGGCAGAGCCATTCCCATGAAGCAGCCCGGTGCCCAGACGACAAGCTGGTCGGTCAACACATACCGCCACCAACCACGCCACTTCCGCAGGTTGTCCGCCGTCAACACGAACACCTTGCCGACGTGGCTGAGCGTCACCTGGCGACCGCCGATCGCGCTGGGGATCGCACCAACCTGGCTCCCCATGCCCCAGCCTTTGTCGCGGACGAAGTTCGAGTACGTTGAGTTCGCCAACCCGCCTCCACCGGCATAGCCCGCAAACGCTCCGATCACGATCAGGCTGGCGGACGACATCGCAGGCCATTCGCCGTGTTCCCACCAGTGCAGAAAGCCGTTCACAAGGACTTCTTTATTCTGTTCGGCGTTTTGCAGTTCAGGGGGTGCGAGGACCGGCACATTGCCAAACTTCAAGAACCCGCTGAAGACGTTCCACCAACTCTCATAGCTGACGCAGGTCACTCCCAAGGCGAAGCAGAACCCGAGGACCACGGCCACCTTGACCGTCATCACGCCCTGCAACATGTTGTAGACCTTGCCACCCAACAGCACCGGCAAGGCGACGCCCAACAGACAGGCATACGCCAGCGGAGTAATCAGCCACCGGTCATCGACAGTCGGCGGTCGATCCAGAATGAGCGACGCGATCATCGCCGCGCCGTGTGTCGAAAGCCCCGGCACCAGAGCCGACACATTCAGGAAGAGCATCAACCCGACCCAAAATCTCGGCCCCGGTGCGCAGCGCATGAAGCCGGTGAAGACAGGCTCGCCGCACCACAGGGCATAACGCCCGCATTCGAGGTTGTAGAAGACTTGAAAGACAATGGCAGCAGTGGCGATCCACATCAGCCCGCCGCCGTACTTCGCCGTCACCGCCGGCCCAAGCAGCCACTCACCGCCCCCGATCTGGATGCCCATCATCACAATGCCAGGGCCAATGAAGCTGGACCAATTCTTCCACGAAAGGGGCTTCGGTTCGGGAAGCTCCGCGACGGTCCAGGCGGGAAGTTGGTGGGAGTCATTTGTCATTTGTCATTTGTCATTCGGAGAAAGGAGTCATTCGTCACTGGTCATTCGTCATTTGGGAAGAAGGGGCATTGGGCATTGTTACTCACCCCAAATGACCAGTGACCGAGTGACAAATGACATCACCTTATCATTCGTCACTCGGTTTGAGTCTGCCGATGGATTTGAGATAGCCGTTCAATTGAGGGCCTAGCGCGTCGATGACGGTCTTCAAACTATTGATCTCGGATTCCGTGAGCAGCTTGCGTTTGAAAGCTCGTCGCAACCAGTGACGAGTTTCGTAAAGGGAGCCGCGTGCAATGCGCACGAATCGGCGATTGTCCTGATAGGAACCGCGTCCATAGCCCTCGGAAATGTTCGCTCCAATACTGTCTGCCGAGCGAATGATCTGCTTTCCAACCGTATCACGAGCCAAGATGTCCCAACGTCGAACGATCTCCCAAACGGAGTCTGCCAACACCTCAGCCAATTGGTAAACACGCAACTCCTCAAAAGAACGACTCGCCATCTCAAGCCATCTCTTCCCAAATGACAAATGACCAGTGACAAATGACTACTCCAACACAATGGCTCGTCCCGGCCCGCCGTGACAGTCGCGAATTTTGAGTGGTGCGAATAGGAAGTACGCAGGCTTGTCGCGCGAAATGCGACCGACGTTGTGCAGGAACTCGACGCCAACCATCTCCCGGCTGCCGAGTGCCCAGTAGGTCAACAGGGCTTGCTTCGGGTTCACTCCGCCGAGATCGGGCGCATCGGTCGCAACGCAGCGAATGCCCTTGCCTTTCAGGTAGACGATTGCATCGGGACCGGGAGCGGGCCAACCTTCGCTCTTACCGCTGAGCGGATCGGCCCACACGCCGGTGTCGTTTGGCTGCGGTTTGAAATGTTTGTCGAGATGCCCCGTGTGAAACAGCACGACATCGCCCGCCTTGAGGTCTCCGCTCTTCTTCTCGAAGGCTTGAATGTGAGCCGTCGTGATCTCCGGCGACGCGGGCCACGATTTGGAATCGGTGGTGCCGACGAGTGGCCTCACGTCGAGGACTCGCACCGGCCCGCTGGTCCAATCGAGTGGCACTTGGTCGGTTGTCATCGAACTCGTGCCGCGCGGGCCGTACTTCTTTTCGTAGTCGATCAACCAGCCTCGCACTTCCGGTGAGTACGCGGGCTTGGCTCCTTCCGGCGGCAGCGCGAACGATGGCGGCACGAGATGCGTTCCGGCCATCGAATCCATCAGGTGCGTGTGGTGCCACAGATCGAGGTACTCGGAGTAGAGGAAGTCGATCTTGAGATAGACCTGCCGGTGATTGCCGGTGCCGATCCCCGGCGACGTGATAGGCAGATTCGGTGCCAGCGTCGGCGAGAGGTCGATCGCCCGCTTGTTCTTCGCCGCGTCGATCAGCCGCTTCGGCAGGTCGCCTCCCACAACCGAGAACGCTCGACCTTCACCATACGGCGCGCCCTGATGCTTCGGACCCAACATGCAGTAGAAGGCTCCCGTCGGCGGCAAGGCTCCGAGATTCGTCGCGCTCTCGGTCCAGATCATGCCGTGCTTCAGTCCCGCGTAATGCGTTGGCTCGGCGAGGTCCGGCAGCGGCCCCATGCTGGCACTATCAGTGCCGAGGCTCATCACGCCGCGAGTCGCCAGAAACTCCATGCAGTCCGGATTGGGATCGGGGAACCCCGGAGCTTTGCGGTCCAACGCATCGGCAATGAAGCGGCTTCCCTCGGGAAACGGCCGGTAGTACTTGTCGGAGTACTCACTGCGGAACAACACGACATCGCCGAATCTCAGTCGGCGATGTTGCTTCTCAAACCGTTCGACATGCTCGGGTTTGACGAGCGGGCTGACTCCCTTCGGAGCCTGATCGAGCAAGTCGCGCACATCGACCACACACGCCTCGCCACCAAACTGCCACGCTTCGATCTTGTCGGTGTAAGCCAGGCCGAGCGGACCGGACTTCTCCCGCTTGAGGTCCGGTCGGGCGACCGAATGCGGCGGGACATCCAACTGCGTCCCGGTGTTGCCGTCGATCAGCAGCACGTCAATGTTGTAGGCCGAGTCCGGCCCGATGACCCGCTGATGAGTGATCTGAAACCTCGGAAACGGAGCCGACGGCCACGTGCAGGGAAACTCGGGAGCAATGAGCAGCGAGTGATCGACAAACTTAGTCGCGGGCTCTTGGGCCGATGTACTCAAGCCGAAGAGCACGATGCAGCACCACGCGACGGCGAATCGAAAATGTCTCTTCATTGGTCATTGGTCCTTGGTTCAATAACTGGCACGATCGCCACTGCATCACCAGCAATTGCTTCCGCCGAGACTTCATCGTTCTGCCAGAAGTCGAGGGAAGCAGAACGATGGGGGCAGAACGATCAAAATAACTCATCTTGTGCCGCTCACAGCATCCAGCCCCGTTTTACGATTGACTACTACTACATCTCCAACGCCATCCCATATTCCTTCGCCACGACCTCCAGCTTAGCGATGACATCCGGCGGCAACGCGATCCCTTCGGTCTGCGCGCGTCGCAACAAGATTCCTTCCCGCTCACCGGGGAGGAGGACTCGTTCGACGTCGTCGGCTGTTGCGGCGGAGTGAATCTCGTCGATCAGCTTTCGCAGACGCAGGTTGAACTGATCGGGAGGAATCATTGCTGCGATGTCGATCGCGATGAACGATGCGTTGTGTCGAGAAGGTTTTGACGCTTCGTCGAAGATCCAACTGCCGATCTCCCACGTGATGCGACCGCCGGGCAGGATGCCCGACAGGATCTCGCACCACAGTCCGAAGCCGTAACCCTTGTGTCCGGCCATCGGTGCCAGCGCGGCCTGATACGGATAGAGACTGCCGTCGGTCGTCGGCTTGCCGTCGGGACCGATCAGCCACGTCGGCGGGATCGGTTCGCCTCGTTGATGCGCCGCATAGACCTTGCCTCCCGCAACCGCTGCCGTCGCCATGTCGAGAATGATCGGATCGCCATCCGCGACCGGGATGCCGTAAGCAATCGGGTTGCTGCCGAGGACCGCGCCTCGTGAACCGGGGGCCGCGACGCTGGGCATGTCGTTGCCGGTGATCATCCCGATCAAACCTTCGCGCGCTGCGAGGACCGCGTAGTAACCCGCCGCGCCGATGTGTCCGGTGTTCGTCAACCCGACATACGCAATGCCCACCTGCTTCGCCTTCGCAATTGCTGTCCGCATGGCAAACACGCTGCCAACCTGACCGAGCGCCGACTCCCCGTCGATGATTGCCCAACCCGGTCCTTCACGCTCAATGCGCGGAACCGCTGTTGCTCGATACCCGCCGCCCTTGAGTCGGTTGAGATACCCACCCAGCAACTTCGTGCCGTGCGTGAAGACTCCCATCGCGTCCGTCGTGACGAGTGCGTTCGCGGTTGTTTCCGCATCCGTGCGAGACATGCCGACCTTGGTCAGGGAGGTGATGCAGAAGGTCGTGAGGGATTCGATCGAGATCGTCATGCGAATGCTTTCGTCACTTGTCATTAGTCATTGGGGAAGGGGTGATCGTTAGACCGCAATCGACTTGCCTTCATCCGTGCTCCGGCCCTGCCATCCGTGCGATCCTCACTGATTTCGGTGCGTCGCACGGGAAGAGTTTGACCGCACGGATGGCAGGGCCGGAGCACGGATGAAGAAAGAATGAAGTAGGCGGAGCAAGTTTTCCGTGCAGGACGTTGGCCGATGGTTGGCATCGGTTGCGGAAAAGGCGAGCAACGCGAAGTGACAACTGACTCTCACACCGATTGTTGAATGACCTCATGACAAGTGACTCGCACAAACTACCCGCCTGGTCCGTCGCGGAGCTTCCCGAACCGAAGCCGCTTTCGTGGAAGAATTGGACCAGCTTCATTGGGCCGGGCATCGTCATGATGGGCATTCAGATCGGCGGCGGGGAGTGGCTGCTGGGTCCGGCGGTGACGGCGAAGTACGGCGGCGGGCTGATGTGGATCGCCACGGCCGCCATTGTCTTTCAGGTGTTCTACAACCTCGAATGTGGACGCTATGCCCTCTGGTGCGGAGAACCGGTCTTCACGGGCTTCATGCGCTGCGCACCGGGGCCGAGGTTTTGGGTCGGGTTGATGCTCTTCTTGAATGTGTCGGCACTCGTGCCGGGACTTTCGACGCACGGCGCGGCGATGATCGCGTCGCTCATCCTGGATCGACCGCCGACCGTCGATGACCGCTGGCTGATTACTCCCCTGGCGTATGCCTGCCTGTTAGGAGTCGCATTGCCAGTGCTATTGGGTGGCAAGGTCTACAACATGTTGCAGGGAGTGATGACGGTCAAGGTGGCCGTCGTACTCGGGTTCTGCTTTGCCCTGGGAGTGACCTGCGTCAGCTATGAGAGTTGGTGGAACGTCTTCAGCGGGTTCTTGAAGTTTGGCAA
>JAYTXB010001139.1:0-2762 GCA_043743205.1 Schlesneria sp. | reverse complement strand
GCGGCCATCGAGCCGATCGTGAACGCCTTCCCGCAACGCCGCTTCATCTTGATCGGGGACTCTGGCGAACAGGACTCCGAAATTTATGGCAGCTTCCTGCGCGAGCGGCCTCAACAAATCGCCGGCATCTTCATCCGAGCCATTCAGGGTGAGACGCGAGCGACGGACAAGTTCCGCGCGGCGTTTGAGGGACTCGACCCCGCACGCTGGACCATCTACAGCGACCCCGCCGAGATGCGCGAAGCGGTCTTGAAGCTGGTGCGTTGTGAGGAACGCTGACCTGTAGGATGGGCACTCTTGCCCGTCTGATCTTTTGCCTTCCTGCCAACCCGGACGGGCAAGAGTGCCCATCCTACAGGTCGAAATACGGCGGTTCTGGCTGATCACTCACTGCTCGATCTGTTGCAGGGCGTAGAGGATCGCGGACTGCAATTCGGGTTGATTGGTCTCGTCGGCGAGGCGGTGCAGACTGGCGGCGGCTTGCTTCGCGAAGGGACCGATTTCACCGAGGGCATAGGTGGCACCGGTCTGAACTTTCAGGATTGGATCGCGCGTCGCTTTGGCCAACGCGACGACCGCTTCCGATGATTCGGGAGCCAGCTCCGCCAGCGAGTACGTCGCGAGCCAACGGACGTTCTCATCGCGGTCACTCAGGCAACCGAGCAACGTTTCCAGCGAACGATATGACCATTGCTCGTACCGAATGAGGACTTCAGCAGCGTGCAGTCGGACGTAGCCATCACGATCGTCGAGGCTGTCGGCCAGTGCGTTCAGGGCCTGTCCGGCCTGCGGTCCCATTTCGGCGAGGGCCGCTGCTGCGAATGATCGCAGTCCAGGATCAGACGACTTCAAACCCTCGACCACCGTCTTGACTGCTTCGGGCGGTGACTGTTGCATCCGCGCTAGAGCCAGCGCGGCGTGAGTCCTGACGAACCCATCCTTGTGCTTGAGCAGTTGGCTGAGTGCGGGAGCGGCCGCCGAGGCTTCCGTCCCCATGCGACCGATCTGATGCAGACCGCGTTTGAGACTTTCCACATCGTTGGTGTCGAGTGAGCGAATCTGCTCTCGCAAGGCACCCTCGGCTTCAGGGCAAAGACTCTGCAAAGCGACGGCGCTCGACTTGGCCGCAGCCACTGCGGCGGGACTGGCAGGAGCTGGCTCCTTCAACGTCTGTTGGAGTTCTTGACGAACCTGCTCGGCGCTGCGAACGAGTTTGTTGGCACTGGTCGTCGCCTTGGCTGTGGTTTGGCTGACTTCGGTCTTGGCAACCTGAGTCGCTTGCTTGGTCACGGCCTTCGCTTGGGTCGCACCCTCTTCGATTGCCCACTCGGGAAGATCCGCGAGACTCGCAAGATCATCCTCGACTTCTTGGACAACGCCGTGAATGCGAGACCCGAGCGTGCTGGCTGGCGGTGCTTGCTGGTTTCGCTTCAGCGATCCGGTGGCCGAGGTCTGAGCGATCGCCGATTCGGAATCGTCTTCGGCAAACGGATCGATCGTGACGACGGACTTTCGCGCGGCGGCGGCTTTCGTCTCGATCTTCTTCGAGGCGGTCGCTTCCAACGCATCTAACTCGTCGTTCAAGAACGGATCGACCGGTTCAGACTTCCGTTTCGTAGTCTTGCTGGAAGTCGAGTCCTTCGCGCTGGCCACTTCGGTGCGCGACGAATCTGAAGACGAAGCCTTCGGCTTGGTCGGAGACTTCTTCGCCAACTGTGAGTCGGCGGACTTGTCCTTCGAGTCGCTCGATGACTTTGTTCCAGACGATTTCTTCGCGGTCGCGGTACTGGCCTTTTTCTTGCCTTCCACCTCGACCAACTTGCGATCACCGTGATCGCGGCCGGTGACACGGCTCAGCCAACTCGATTGCTGCGCACAGCCGCTCAGTTGAACAGCCAACGCCGCAATCAACATCCATCGACAAGACTGATACCACTTGTTCATGACACGACCTTGTGTTCTTCAACAATTTGCAGACCGTTCTTCCGCAACCCCAACTTGAGGGTTGCGGGTGTCGCTCTGCTCAAAATATCGGTTGCACCGGTCATGCGAGTTCAGCCCACGACACCGAAAAACGTTGTTGTTCGGATGATTCCATGTCGCTGGGAAGCACGGGCGGCGTATTAGCTTGCGCAATCGTCAAAGTCGGGCGTTGTTCCGAGGTTTGCTCGCGAGTATCGAACTCAGAACAAGCGGCTGGTCGGTTAGGAATGTCGCATCACAAGTTGGCGTAGCCGAACTCGTGAGACTTCGGACTGAACTCGGACGGTGGGCACTGCCCACCCGATATTTGGACAAATCAGCACTCAATATCGAAGATGTCCTGAGCAGCAGTTCCCGCCGCTCAGGTGTCGATCTTGTTCAGCAACGAGGCGGCCTTGCCTGTCCTATCGGGCCATGCGAGGATGCCGCCCGGCCTCAGCGGTCCAGCTTCATGGCCCAGCCTCGACGGGACAGTCTCCTTCGAATGAACACATCGCATGACTTCGAGTTTGATCACCAGCCAGTCTGAGTTCGACGATCTTTGCCAGCACATTCGCACTGCGGGGCTGGTCGCGTTCGACACCGAGTTCGTCTCGGAGTTCACCTATCGCCCGGAGTTGTGTCTGCTGCAGTTTGCCACCATAGAACGGTGTGTCGCAGTGGACCCTTACGAAGTCCCTGACCTCAGCGCCTGGTGGGAACTCATGGCCGACGACCAGACGATGGTCATCATTCATGGCGGACGCGAAGAGGTTCGGTTCTGTCTGACATTTGCCGAT
>JAYTXB010001138.1:0-3944 GCA_043743205.1 Schlesneria sp. | reverse complement strand
AGGTAGCCGTGTCGCTCCGCGACACGAAGCGCGATGAACAGTCGGTATCCGATTCGCCGTTGGATGTTCAACCGCAGAAGGACAATCTCTCGCCATCGCACCTCGTGTCGCGGAGCGACACGGCTACCTTGAAGACTTGGCACATCCTTCAACTCGAAAACGCGGGTGACAACGGGCAGCGGTACATCGACATGGGCGACGGCTCGATCCTCGCGCAGGGTTACGCACCGACCAAGTATTCGACGAGCCTGCGCGGCGAGACCGACGAGCGGAACATCACCGGTTTCCGGTTGGAGTTGCTCAACGATCCGAACCTGCCGTGCAACGGGCCGGGTCGCTCCTTCATGGGGACATGCGCGTTGACCGAGTTCACCGTCGAGATCGAGCCGGTGAAAGAGGTCGAAGGCCAACCGAAGCCGGGCCAGCGCGAGAAGCTCAAGTTTGTGAAGGTCACGGCGGACTACTCGAACCCCGAACGAGACCTCGAAGCAAACTTCTACGACAAGACAGACAAGAAACGAGTCACCGGCCCGATCGACTTCGCCATCGACGGCAAGGACGAAACGGCATGGGGGATCGATCAAGGGCCGGGCCGACGCAATCAGCCTCGCAATGCCGTCTTCGTCCCCGAGAAACCGTTCGGTTACGAAGGCGGAACGCGGCTGCACATCAATCTCAAGCAGATGCACGGGGGATGGAACAGCGACGACAACATGAACAACAACCTCGGCCGGTTCCGGCTCTCGGTCACATCGGCCGCGAACCCCGCAGCCGATCCCGTCCCAGTGCGAGTCCGCGAGGTTCTGGCGACGCCGCGCGAACAACATTCCGCCGATCAGGTTGCCGCCATGTTCTCGTACTGGCGCACGACGGTCCCCGAATGGAAGGAGGCCAACGATCAGATCGAAGCGTTGTGGCAGCAATGGCCGCGCGGTTCGACGACGCTCACGCTGATGGCTCGCCATGAACCGCGCGACACGCGGATGCTGATTCGAGGCGATTGGTTGAAGCCGGACAAACCGGTCACGCCGGGAGTCCCCGCGTTTTTGCATCCGCTGGACGATCCGTCTTTCAAGGTAGTCCTGTCGCTCCGCGACAGGAGCGAGATCACAGAAAAGGCCCCCTCTCACGCATCGAACCCTGATGCTCGAAAGGGCGATGTCTCGTCATCGCGCTTCGTGTCGCGGAGCGACACGGCTACCTTGGGCGACGCTCCGCTCAACCGCCTCACGCTCGCCAACTGGATCGTCGATCGACGCAGCCCCACGGCCGCACGAGTCCAGGTGAACCGCGTCTGGCAGGCGTACTTTGGGACGGGGATCGTCACGAGCAGCGAAGACCTTGGGACGCAGAGTGACTCGCCAAGTCATCCCGAGTTGCTCGATTGGCTCTCGGTCGAATTCATGGAGCGCGGCTGGAGCCTCAAGCACCTGCATCGCCTGATCGTGACGAGTGCCACGTATCGGCAGTCGAGTCGCGTGACACCGGCCTCCTACGAGCAGGACCAGTACAACCGCTGGCTCGCGCGCTCGCCACGTCTGCGTGTGGAAGGGGAAATCGTGCGCGACATCGCACTCACTGCGAGCGGCCTCCTGAATCCAAAGGTCGGCGGCGCGAGCGTCTTCTCACCCGCTCCCGCCTTCCTGTTCGTCCCTCCCGCCAGCTACGGCCCGTTCGTGTGGAATGACGAGACCGGCCCCGACCGCTATCGCCGCGCGATCTACACGTTCCGCAGACGCTCGACGCCGTACCCAATGCTCTCCAACTTCGACACCCCGAATGGCGACTTCTCGTGTGTCAGACGCACTCGCTCCAACACGCCGCTCCAGGCACTGACGACTCTGAACGAAACGATCTTCCTTGAATGCGCCCGCCACCTGGCCCTCATCACTTTGAAAGAGGGAGGCGCGGACGACGCCACTCGCCTGACCTGGGCCTTCCGCCGCTGCGTCTCTCGCACCCCGAGCGACCACGAACGGGACGTGCTGCTCAAGCTGCTCGCCCAGCAAACGGCAAAGTTCTCGACCCCCGAAGCCAAGCCGTGGGAACTGGCCGCCAACGACCCGGCTAATCCGCCCACACTGCCCGCCGGTACAACACCAGCTCAAGCCGCCGCATGGACCGCCGTTTCGCGAGTGCTGTTGAACCTCGACGAGACGGTGACGAAAGAATGACCCAATACGTCCTTGGAAATGCGCATGAAAGTCAGACAACTGCGACCTGATTGAACAAGTCACTGCAAAACGTGGAGGAAGAAATTCGATGAATGTGAACGAAGACCAGTTGATGGAGTTGTTTCAGGTGGACGATGCGGGACTGTTGTTCGTGTCACCCGAGATCGTGGATTGGCGACCGCTGACGGAGCGCAAGATCCGGTTGGTGATCGACCTCGACGGACATTTGGACTGCGGCGTGCCGACCATTCCGAATCAGTTGATGTACGTCTACTTCCCCTTCGACGACGCGCAGTTGCCCGACCTGATCAAGCTGCACGCGCTGGGCCGACTCGCCGCCGAGATGATTCGGCAGCAACGAGCCGTGCTGATCCACTGTGCGATGGGACTGAACCGCTCGCCCCTGATCGCGGGAGTGGCGCTGACGTATCTCGGACTCAGCGGGGCGGAAGCCTGTGAGCTGCTGCAACGGCGGCGTGTTGGCTCACTCTACAACACCGTTTATGCGGAGTACCTCACTTCGCTGCCGTCACAGACAGAGGGGCCGTTGTGAGGCGCGGCCACGTCAGGTTCTTGCCTGCTCAAAAGGATCGCCCCCTGATTTATAATTTTCACGGGTCCGACTGAGGCATTTGTCCTGTTTCGATCCGTGTGAGGGATAATTCCCCACGTTTGACCGCCATCACCAATTTAATCGGGGACATCGATTTCATGGCCATCAAACTGAACTGCCCCGAGTGTGGCAAGGCGTATCGTTTGCAGGATGAACTGGCCGGAAAGAAGGTCCGTTGCAAGGCATGCAGCGCGGTGATGGCCGTGCCGAAACAGGATGACGTCGAAGACTTCGAGGACCTCACGGAGGATGTCGCCGAGGATTACGATGCTCCGCCTCCACCGCGACGACGGGCCAGCAGGTCGAGTCGCGATGAAAACGAAACGACTCCCAAGAAGAAGACGAGGGGAAAGAAGAAGTCGGGCAAGTCGTTGCTCGCGTCCCCTTGGATTTGGATCGGCAGCGGCGTTGTGGGATGTTTTGTGTGCATCGTCCTCTGCTGTGGAGCACTCCCTGGCATCATGCAGAAGGAGATGCTGAAGCGGGCCGGGATCGATCCGTCCAAGCAGGTCGTGATGGGCGACCCGACATCGCTCTTCCCGATTGGGCAGGTTCCCGTACCGACGTTTCCCGAGTTGGGACCGGCCAACGTACTTCAGCCATCCGGCGTGAAGGTCCACTTCGTGCAGATGCCGAAGCAGCACGGAGCGACCGCCGGTCATGGCATGGCGTTTCGAGTTTACGTGCCACCGGGCGATCACGCTCCGCAGTCAATCCCGTGCGTACTCGTCTCGCCCGCCGGGACGAACTTGCTGATCGGCAACGACATGGACAACGACGACTATCACAAGGAGACGCTGCCCTATGCCGAGGCCGGGATGGCGGTGATCTTCTTTTCGTTAGACGGCCCGTGTGACATGCAGAACTTGAAGGACTCCGAACTGAGCGTGGCCTATCTGAAGTTTCGAGCCGCGATGGCGGGAGTGGTCAACGGGCGGAATGCCTTGGAGTTCGCGCTGGCCAAACTGCCGCAGGTCGATCCCAAACGGATCTATTCGGCGGGACACAGTTCGGCCGGCAACGTCTCTTTGTTATTGGCCGCTCACGAACCAAGACTCGCGGGGAGCATCGGCTTCGCCGCCTGTTCCGATGTCGAAAAGCGACTGGCCGACGCCAACAACGCGGCCACACGGCTGTTGCTTCCCGACCTGACCAAC
>JAYTXB010001137.1:0-10629 GCA_043743205.1 Schlesneria sp. | reverse complement strand
TTCGATGTTGTCCGTCGCCTCTTGAATGTTGAGCTGCACATCGGCCGTGCGAGACTCCAGCTTGGACAAGTACTCGGCTTGAACCGACTGCGCGCCGAGGGCTTCGATCACGTCGTTGTTGATGCGGTCGAGGGCGGCGATATGGCGACCAATCGCTTGGGAACGATCAATCGCGCTCAGACCATTCACATTCCGAATGTCGTCTCGCAGAGCAATCAGAACTTGGAAGGCGTCACTTGCCCCTTGGTAGTCAAGGCGTTCGGCCCCGGCGCGACGAATCGGTGAGCTATCGACGTTGGTCATCTCTCCTGTCGCGCCATCTGTCACAACTTGGTTCGCGTTGAACTGGATTGCCTGCGAAGTGGTGCCACCATCCATCGACATTGTTCCGGTCGCGGTCAACGACACTGTTCCGTTGTAGCCTGCTGCGATGGTCGTCGTGTTGAGAAACACCGCCTCCCCGCTCGGCCCCGTGACGCGTAGATCAGTTCCGGAGTTCGTGAAAGCCACCGCCGGACCACCATTGAGAGACACCGTTCCACTCGCACCCGTTCCGCTGGTATCGACAATGGTCAACGTGTGCGCGCCGCTGGGGCCAATGATCGTGTCACTCGCGGCGGAAGATGTTCCGGTCGTGAGACCCGACGCGCCTGAGATCGTCGTGAGGGAGTGCTTCACCAAGAGCGAACTCGGTTTCGACGCGCTGTCCGTTCCGGTGCCGGGCCGCGCACCGGTCGTTCCGGTGAAGTCCGTAGTCATGCGGTGCCGTTTTTGAAAAACGTCGCTGCCAGGGATCAGCGTACCGACGCTGATCGCTTTGCCAACGACCGCCTCAGACTGTTGATCGCTCCCTCGATAGTCCACGTCTTTCGGACGTTGCGAGCTGTTCGTGGCAGTCACGGCGAACGGCGGTGCGTTGCTCGCCGTTCCACCGAAGAGGTAGCGACCATCGGGCAGTTGGCGATTGCCGACGCGCAGCATCTGATCGAGGACAACGTCGATCTGATGAGCAAACGCGCCATCTGAAGCAGCGTCGTGCGCGGCGCTGTTCACTTCGATGGCGATGTCCTTGGCGTGTGTCAGGACCTCGCGAGACTCAGTCAGCGCATCGACGCTAGTTTGCAGGACGACTCCCGCGTCGCGAATCGTTTTGAGATGCGAGTCGAGTCGCAGGTTTTCAGCATTGTTTTGATTGACTTGAACAATCTCGGCCGGTGAGTCGGACGGTCGCAGAATACGCTTGCCCGACGAAAGCTGCTCTTCCAGCTTGGCCAACCGGGCGTAGTTCGCCTGAATCTGCCGGATCGACGCATGGCTCTGCATTTCAGAAGTGATTCGCATGTTTTCCCTCTTTGACCGCTCTTCATTTCGCAATAACGGGCGCAGCTGAAGTCGTGAGACTTCATTCCGAACTCTCACGACTTCGGCCTCAGCCACTGATCGATGCGCCAGTGCTTAGGCGAGCGGCAGGAAATGATTTACCAACCCGCAGCGTGAGTTTAGAAGTTGCGCTATTCATGATTTCGCCCCAAGGGAGCCTCGGAGACCAGCCCAGGGCCAGCGAAGCCCAAGCGAGCGCCGCCCTGGGTTTGTTGGCGTGTGATGATCGTGCCCTATCGGGGCACAGGAGGTTTGACAGATCGGTCTCGCACGCCGTGTGGTCTCGACCAATAATTCCCGTGCCCCTTCAGGGCACACATTTCCGACTTTCCGTATCCCCAGGGCTCACGTTGTTCGCTAGCCCTGGGCTGATCTCCGAGGCCCCGTTGGGGCGAAGACAACTTCAATCCTCGAATCGCGCAAATCCTAAACTTGCGCGTCGGGTTCGTTTGAAACAACTTTCAACGCGGCGATGAATCGCCGCACTCCCAATAGGAACCTCAATCATGTCCACGATCACTTTCGACCCCGACGATTCGCGACTGACGGCTTACGCATTGGGCGAACTTCACGGTGAGGAACTCCTCGCGTTCGAGCGGTTGCTGGCCGAGTCCTCCGCCGCACGAGACGCTCTCGCCGAGATTCGCGAGACGATGAGTTTGCTCCGCGAGGAGCTGGCCACGGAATCGCCACTCGCACTGACTGCCGAGCAGCATCTGCGGTTGGAGGGGCTGATTGCGGCAGGAACAGATGCCGTTGCCCCTGCGATGCTCGCCTCTGCTCTTTCTCCCTCCCCTCGGCGGGGAGGGCCGGGGAGGGGGGCCGATCGCTCATCGACACCTGCGTCCAATTCATCACCCCTCCCCAACCCTCCCCATCGAGGGGAGGGAGGAAGAGAAGGCGAGGGGACAAAGCCGTCGCTGACCATCGTCAATGTGGCTCCGGCTGACTCGCGGCGCAAGGAGGCTCGTCATCGTTGGGCGATTCTCGCGGCGGTGGCGGCGACGACCGCGCTGGCGGCGGCGGCGATGGTCTTGCCACCCAGTTCGGGGCCAGCGATGCGCGAGTTGATCGCGCAGCGTGACTCGAACGGCGATGCGTTGCGGCTCAAACAGCGTGGGTATCACTACGTGTCGGAGAATGATCCGGCAGTGGCGAGAGACGACGTTCTCCAATTCACGACACAACCGGACGTAAACAGTTTGTTCCTCAGTTATCACGACTCGCCGCAAGCCAATACCCCGAATTTCGCGCAGCCTGTAGAAGAAGACAAGCGAAAGAATGTCCCATTGGGATGGGCCAGCGCGCCTCTGAATTGGGAAGATGGGACAACTACTCGGCCACTTGGCAGCGAAGCGAAGGGGTTGGAATACGAATGGTCCAGAGGGACAGCGAGCCGTCGCAAATTTTCCACGGTAGACCTCAGCAAATCTCCGTCGTCCAGCAGCGGTTCGACATCCAAGTTGTATTTTCGAGAGGCAACCCCGTTGGCGGCTGAGTCCCTTGGGCGATCCGCAACGGTACTCATGACCACTCCCCGAATACTCATTCAAGAAGCAGAGGAGTCGCTTCTCGGAGTCCCCTCTGAGGCTAAACCTGGTCGGATCAATCTCAACGCTTTGACCAGTCCAGAAGCGCTGTCGCAGCTCGTCACTTCCAACGATCAAGAAGGTCGTAAGAAGTTGGATGTGGTTCGGTTCAGACTCACTCGGCAATGGGCGGAGGTCGAGAAGGTCGTCAAGGAACAGAACGTCAAACAAGTGCCGTCGCTATCGGTCACATTTCAAGAACTGGATGATCTCGTCACGCTGAACACGGGTGACACGAAGGCCGTGACCGACTGGTACAGCCGCGTCGCGTCGCAGCAGGAGCAGGTTGCCTCCGAAGCGTATGCCGCGATTCACGAGAACCAGTTCCTCACGCCGGCCGAGCAGCCGCTCTCCACGTTTTCGGTCGATGTCGATACCGCGTCGTATGCCAACGTGCGGCGGTTTCTCAATCAGGGGCAGTTGCCTCCCGCTGATGCCGTGCGGATTGAGGAGTTGGTCAACTACTTCAAGTATGACGACCCCGCTCCTGTGGATGGGCAGCCGTTCCGCGTGGTGGCCGAGGCCGCGCCGTGCCCGTGGCAGCGGGACCACTATGTCGCCCGGATCAGCCTCAAGGCGCGAGAAATTGCCAAGGCGCAGCGTCCGCCGACGAACCTCGTGTTTCTGCTCGACGTGTCCGGGTCGATGCAAGATGCGAACAAACTGCCGCTCGTCAAACGAGCCATGTCGCTGCTGATCGAGGAACTCGGCGAACGCGATCGCGTCTCGATCGTGACCTATGCGGGCGATGCCGGGCTGAAGCTGGAACCGACGATTGGTTCGGAGCAGACGAAGATCATGCAGGCGGTCGAGGCACTGTCGGCGGGTGGCTCGACGAATGGAGCGGCCGGGATTCAACTGGCCTACGAACAGGCGCTGCGTCACTTCAGCAAGGAGTCGGCCAATCGAGTCATCCTCTGCACGGACGGCGACTTCAACGTCGGCATCAGCAGCGACGATGAACTGGTCAAGCTGATCGAAGGTCAGGCAAAGAGCGGTGTCTTCCTGAGCATCTTCGGGTTCGGGATGGGCAACCTGAAGGACTCGAAGCTGGAGAAGCTGGCCGACAAGGGGAACGGCCACTACGGCTACATCGACGACCTCAACGAGGCTCGCAAGAACTTCAACGAGGAGTTGATGGGGACGCTGTACACCGTGGCCAAGGACGTGAAGCTGCAAGTCGAATTCAACCCGCTCACCGTCGGGGCCTATCGCCTGATCGGCTACGAAAACCGCGTGATGGCGGCCGAAGACTTCAACAACGACGCGAAAGACGCCGGCGAAATCGGAGCCGGTCACACGGTGACGGCCCTCTACGAAATCGTCCCTCGTGGCAAGTGGCCGATGGTTGTCATCCATCTGAAACGGCTCGACGCGGTGCAGGCGGCAAATACACTTCGCAACCTGTTCGCGAATGACCCAAAGGTTCCCACCATCGAACCCGATGCTGTCGGACACCGACTGATTGTTCGAGGCACCGCCGATCAATTGGCGCAGGTGGAGGCGTTGCTCGATCAACTCGGAGAGTCAGGAAAGGCCGTCGATCCGTTGAAGTACACGGCCACCGAACCGGCACCCAAGACAGTCGAACCGGTCGCCAAAGCTCCTGAGCCGAAGGCTAACATCCCCGCTGACGCGGCCGACGATCTCTTCACCGTGAAGCTTCGCTACAAACAACCCGATGCCGCCGCGAGTGTCCGCACCGTCGATGTCGTGGTCGATGACATCGCAAACAAAAAAGTGACGCCGAGTCGCGATCTGCTCTGGTCGGCCTCCGTCGCCTCGTTCGGGATGCAACTGCGTCACTCGAAGCATGCCGGAACATGGACGATGGCCGACGTGTTGGAGACAGCTCGCGGTGCGAAGGGCGACGACACCACCGGCCGTCGCGGTGAGTTCATCGAACTGGTCAAGTCCGCCTTGAAAGCAGGCGGCAATGGCAGAAAGATTGGGGCAGAAAAATGAAATGCACCGAGAATCTGTGACTCCAACAATTGTCTCTCCCCTGACTTTCATCTTTCTACCCCCGATCTTTCTGCCATCCCTCTCTGCTTCCCTCCATAAACAACCGGCTTGCGAGGCGTGAGACCATCTGGTTTCATGCCTCGCGTCGTTTGAGGCTGCTCGAACATGTCTCGCCCTCGATGTGGAAGCCGGTCGCTCATGAATCGTCTGTTGTGGTCTGTATCGCTGTGTCTGCTGGCTCTGTTCGCTCCTTCCAACTCGTCCCGCGCGGCCGAGCCGGTGTCGCTGATCTTCGACACCGAC
Source organism: Schlesneria sp. (assembly GCA_043743205.1). Taxonomy (GTDB): domain Bacteria; phylum Planctomycetota; class Planctomycetia; order Planctomycetales; family Planctomycetaceae; genus Schlesneria. The sequence continues at coordinate 5,392 of JAYTXB010001137.1, read as the reverse complement.
ATCGGCAACGACGTGGATGACGTGCTGGCGCAGGGGATGATTCACTCGCTTCAGTCGCGCGGCGCGTGTCGCTTGCTCGCGGTGACGGTGACGAAGGACAGCGAACTCGCCGGGCCGTTCGTCGATGCCATCAACACGTTCTACGGACGAGGTGATACGCCGATCGGAGTCGTTCGTCCCGGCAAGACTCCCGAGCCGGGCAAGTTCCTGCCAATGGCCGCCGAGAAGCGCGGTGAGGCCTTTCGCTACCCGCACGACCTGCTCAGCAGCAAGGACGCGCCCGAAGCGGTATCTCTGTTGAGGAAAACGCTCGCCGCGCAGCCGGATGGTTCGGTGAGCATCGCGCAGGTCGGGTTCTCGACGAATCTCGCGCGGCTGCTCGACTCGAAGGCCGATGACGCGAGTCCGCTATCCGGCGTCGAGTTGATCAAGAAGAAGGTCAAGCTCCTGTCGGTCATGGCCGGGGCGTTCACCGACATCAACGGGAACAAACACTACTGCGAATACAACGTCGTCCAAGACATCGCCAACTGCCGCAAGCTGGCCGACGAGTGGCCGACGCTCGTCGTCTGGAGCGGTTTTGAAATCGGCATCGCGCTGCCGTATCCGGCCGATAGCATCGTGAAGGACTATGGCTACGTCAGCGACCATCCGCTCGCCGAAGCCTATCGCCGTTATGAGAAGCAGCCACACGATCGACCGACGTGGGACCTGACCAGCGTGCTGTATGCCGTGCATCCCGATCGCGGTTACTTCGACGTGTCGCCTCCCGGCCGAGTCATTGTTGAGGCGGATGGCTTCACCAAGTTCGAGCCGCTGGCCGATGGCAGGCATCGGTATCTCAAGCTGACTGAATCGCAGCGAGCGCGTGCGTTGGAGGCCCTAGTTCAACTGAGCAGCCAGCCGCCGAAGTGAAATGAGGAAGCGATGCGTTGGATGGCGAGGCGCACCGCACTTATACGGAAGCTCCCGATGCGGAAACACACTTCAGTGGGTTCTTTGAAACGGTGATACGCCGAAGTTCGACCGATCTGCCAGACGTTTGTGATCCACGGTTGCAAACACCCGTTCACCCGTTGATCGTGACTCACCTCTGAGGAGATCGGCAATGTTTGACGGCGCGATGGGTGTTGCAACTGATTTCTGCGCTCATGACTGTGGAAGACCATCATGGGGGCGTCTTGTGCTTAAATCTGTCGTTCTGTACGTGATTCTCGCAACAGCGTGTTATATCGAGTGTCGCTTCCGGCGAGAGAGCATCGAGTTGGATGCGAGTGTCGAAATCGTCGGTGGAGGTCCCAAAAACAACCGAGTTGTGCGCTACTGTTTTCGAGACCCCACGAATGGTCTCCCGCGCATGAACACAGTCACTGTTCCCGAACACTTGTCACCTAAGACAACAACAGCACGGATCGAATACATCCCAGGGGTGTATCCAACCAGCAGACTCAAGTCGTCATCTCTGCCATGGGCTCCGAGCGTTTTCGGTGTGGTCAACGCCCTCTTTTTTGGGGGGATCGCTTGTGTAATCGGCAGTGTCATCTGGGAGGCCAATCATCCGCTACCGGGAAAGCGAATCCGATCTAGAGCCGGATCGACGATGGCAAATCAAACCCGTCGTGATTCGTAAAAGACGAGTTTAACAGAACCCAAGACTCCACCCTTCCGAAGCTGAATAGGAAGCGAAGAGAAGTCACGTTCTCGTCGACACATTCATCACTTCACGCCTCAGCGGACCTCGGTCGCGATGTGGACGGTTTCGATTCGGTGCGAGGGCTTGGGCAGATGATCGGCGGTGATCTGAAGGTCCATGCGGGCGTCGGCTTCCGCAGTCGCCTCCATGACCAACTCAAAAGAGGCGGTCTCGCGCGGGCCGAGTTCGAGGAGCGGCTCGAAGCGAATGATGTTCTTCGCTTCGACGTACTTCGCGCCGCGGACTTCGACCAGTCGCAGTTCGCGGGGGACGCTGATACTGAGGGCGACATTGCGTGCCGGAGCGCTGCCGCTGTTCTTGAGCTGAATTTTTGAGGTCAGCTTGTCACCGACCGCGATCAGTCCGGCGGCATTGAGCGTCTCCATTTGAAGCTCGGGGCGGCCGACGACATCGACCTCCGACTTCACCGACGCGGCACTTCCGGCTGATCCCGTCACACTGATCTTGCCCAACTGCATTCCCGGTGTCTTGGCCAACAACTTTGCGGTGACGGCCGTTTCATCACCGGCCGCGAGTGGTCCCACGGTCCAGTGGATCGAGCGTGTGGTCGGATCGAATTGACCGCCGTCGGACGCTTCAAGGAATTCAAAACCGATCGGCACGATCTCGGCGACCTTGAGTTGCTTGACCGCCGCGTTGCCGTCGTTCTTCACACTGTTAGTGAAGACGGCGGGGCGTTCGGCATAGATGCGGTTCTGTCCGGTGCGAGTCAGCACGAGATGTTCGCCCACGATGTTGATGATCGATTCGAGTTCCTGCGTGATTCCACCGTCCGCAGAAAGGATCGCGCGGTTCTTGACTCGACCCGGCTTGACGGCCGTGACCTGCAAGATGATCTCGCGCGATTCGTTCGGGCCGAGCTTACCGATCGGACACTCGATGTCGGCGGCGGCTTCGTGTTGGAGACCTTCCGGAATCAGATCGCGGACAGAGACGTTGTTCGCAGCCGCACCGCCCGAATTTTTGAGAAGGAAGGTTAGGTCAATGATCTCACCGACACGGACTTCGCGCGGGGCATCGACTTTCAGAGACAACTGCGGCGCGGCGACAATGATTTCTGCGGCGACTTCCGTGGCGAAGTTGACGCGTGCCACGCTACCGATCGGCCCTTCCTGTCGCGGGATCAGGCGGATCGAAATTTTGCGGACTTCGTTCGGCTTCAGCGTACCGATCCGCCAGATCAGCTTCTTGTCAATCATCTCCGCCTTCGGAGCGGTTCCGGTCAACTCGGTCCCCTTGGGAATCCGGTCTTCGACCACGACTTGGTTCGCATCGCTGCCACCGACGTTCTTGACGATCACTTGATAGACGAGCGGCTCACCCAACACGGCCTGCTCGGGCGCGATCTTTTCGAGAGTGAGTCGCGGCTGTTGCAAGCCACGCGGAGTGGCGTTCGTCACGGTGCCATCGCCAACCAGATCGTCGGCAGTCGGTTGCTCGGAGGCGTCACGAGTGCGGCGGCTGGAGCGAAGTTCTCGCTCACGGCGAACGGCGTCCTCATCGAAGGGGGCGATTTCCGGCCGCTCTCTCTCGATACGCCCGCCCTCAGAACGACCACTTTCAAGGGGATCAATCGCCTCCGTGTTCAGGCCATTCGCACCGGGGAGTTCCGTAGGCAGTCGTGGCATCGCGCCGCGACCGTTCGCGCCGCGCGTGCGAGGCTCGGTGAGTGATGGCATGGAATCCCGAGGTTCGTCGGCAGCGGGTGTCTCCGGCCGAACTGCTGGCGAGCGATTCGGCGTGACTGCGGGCGGAGCAGACCCACCAAACGGATCAGCGGCCTCTATCGATTCTGGACGAACGATCGTGACGGGCTCACGCGCGGGGGACGTGAGCGACGGCGATGATTTGGGTGGGACTTCGCTGAACGGCGACGCTTCAAACGGATCGCTGCCAGTTGTCGAACGTGCTGGCGTGAGGCGGCTCGCGCCGGGACGTGCCGGCGTAGTGAGACCGGGTGTGGTCAAGCTCGGTGCAGAGTCGGCAAAGGGATCGGTCGTCGCAGCGGGGTCGGGTTGAGCCGCTGGCTCTGATGAGAAGCCGGGGTCGGACGCCAAAGGCTTCACCGGCGAGCCAAAATCGGCAGGCGTCCCTGAGTTGGCTGGCTCTTCAGTCGGAGCGGCATCTTGAAGCGGATCGACGGCGGACTTGACGGGATTCGTGTTGAGCGGCTCTGTTGAAAATGGGTCGGTCGCATCGTTGGCCTGTTGCCCGGACGGCTTCTGGTCTGCCTCTGCAAATGAATCAACGTTGTCGGAAGCAGGCTCTGTCGAGGTCTCATTGAAGCTGGCCGTGACGACCGCCGACTTGGAACGCGCGGTGGGAGTGGGCAACGCCTTGCCAAGAGCAGGCCCGGAGTTGAAGTCTTCTCGAAAATCGAGACCCGGCCCGGACGCTGCGCTGACATCATCACCTGGCTCAATCGCGGTCGATGCGATGCGACGTTCGCCGCGCGATGATACGGCCGGGGAATCCAGCAGTCGCCGTGGGGTGGCCAATTCATTTGGCCCCGCTTCGTTCACGCCAAGTGCCGCTGCAAACGGATCGGTCAATTGCAGCGGGGCGTCGGGACTCGCCGCGACAGCCGTTGTGGGACGACCAATGTCGGCCGTCACCAACGCCGCTAAGTCACCCGCCTCGTCACCGCCGGGAGTGACGATCGCGGGTGTCTCCAAGCCCTGTTGAGCTTGAAACACGGCCACTAACCCGACACCAATCACGCCCGCCATGGCGGCGAGTTTCCAGAGTCCGCTGATTAACATTGGGAATCCCTTCCCCCTTCGATTTATTCGGTGAATCGAACCGCGTCACTGCGATGCGTTGGCATGTCTTGCCGATTGTGGCCTGAGACTCGGACCAGCTTGACAGGGTCAGTCCTCGAAATGGCAATCCTCAGGTCAGACATGGCGAGTGTCTCTAACAGAAGCCGCCAAGTGCGAAAAGACCAGTTCCGGCAAAACTTGCCGCAGCGATGTTGAGGCAGCAAGCAGCTCATGCGGAGTCTTACTGCGCGGTCGGTTTATTCCGCGCGCGGGCTGAGATGCGGCTACGCTTCACATCCGACCGTGTGAGTTTGCGAATGGTGGTTCGTTTCGCAGGGCCGGACGACAACACAGGGACCCAACATGACGACGCCAATCAGCGAGGGCGAGCCAAGAGTCCCGTCCTTGGGGGACTACTCTGAGTAGTCGCAGGATGCGTGAAGTCTTCGGAACGCACCAACTCAGAACCACAACTGGTGTGTTCCAATGACTCCACACATCCGACCGGGCTTCGACAAGCTCGATCCGCAGGACGATCTGGCTGAACCGGCTGCGATTCTGTTGGCGACGCTCGCCATCGGTCCGCACTCCGGCTTCGATGCCACTCTCCGTCAACAGGCGCTCACGGTCTGCGGTGCGAATCGCCGCCCTGACGTAGTTCACGGCCAGCGTCGCACCGACGGTGACGACTCTGCGGGAATGTGGCGTTCGTGAGTCACTCTTTCGCCTTCAAGGTAGCCCTGTCGCTCCGCGACAGTTGGCGCGTCGCGGTGTGATCTTTCGTTTCGTCGAGCGGTGTGGCCGATCCAATATCGTGTTGTGTTCGCGCTTCCTGTCGCGGATAGGTCGTGAGTTTTTTGCTGGCCGGTGGTTGAGCGTGTTTCGCGGGGTGGAAATTTGGGAGGGTGAGGAACTT